>CAYTRF010000218.1:0-3695 GCA_964440065.1 uncultured Cocleimonas sp.
GCGGTCAGGTTTACCTAGATGGAGCTAATTTAAATGCTCAAGTTGGACTGGCTAAGCCTGGACTATATGGTTCAGATGTTTCGCATCTAAACTTACATAAAACATTTTCTATTCCACACGGTGGAGGTGGGCCAGGTGTTGGACCGATTGGTGTTCGTAGTCACTTAGCGCCGTTCCTACCTGGTCACTTTGATAACCCCGATTCAGAGACTCATGCTGTATCAGCAGCGCAATACGGCAGTGCTTCGATTCTAGTAATCTCATGGATGTATATGAAATTACTAGGAAAACAAGGTAATGCTGCCGTTACGCGAACCGCTATTTTAAGTGCTAACTATATGACTGAGCGTTTAGCAGAGCATTATCCCGTGTTATATCGTGGTAGTCAGGGTCGCGTGGCACATGAATGTATTATAGATATTCGTCCTTTAAAAGAAACATCGGGAATTAGCGAGGAAGATATCGCTAAGCGTTTGATTGACTACGGTTTCCATGCACCAACCATGTCATTCCCTGTGCCAGGAACATTAATGATTGAGCCGACCGAGTCTGAATCAAAATATGAAATAGATCGTTTCTGTGATGCCATGATTGCGATTCGACAAGAGATAGATAAAGTTGAAAAAGGTGAGTGGCCGTTAGAAGATAATCCACTCGTTAATGCACCCCATACGCAGTTTGACTTGGTGAATGATTGGTCACATCCTTACGACAAATCAATGGCAACATTCCCGAAAGGTGTTATCGCGACAAGTAAGTTTTGGGCACCTGTTAATCGTGTTGATAATGTCTATGGTGATCGTAATTTGATATGCTCATGCCCATCAATTGAGTCTTATCGATAGAAATTTCTTTTATATAGAAAGTCATTCCCCAAAAAAACACCGAAAAGTGGGGGGGTGTGCTTTTTAGCTTTCAAAGGTATATAAAATGGCAGGAAGCGGAAACACAGGCATAACTCGCTGGAAAAAGGCACTAGGCTTCACTTGGTTAGGCTTGAAATCTGCATACAAACATGAAGAAGCTTTTCGCCAAGAAACGTTACTTTTATTGGTTTCTGTACCCTTCGCTTTTTGGTTGGGTAACTCAGGAATAGAAATAGCCCTACTTATTGGGTGTGTGCTGTTACTGCTAATTGTCGAATTAATGAATTCTGCCATCGAAGCCGTCGTTGATCGATTTGGTGGTGAGATTCACGAACTCTCTGGCAGAGCGAAAGATATGGGCTCGGCTGCGGTGTTTATTGCAATGATAAATGTTGGCTTAGTTTGGCTATTAGTTTTGTTGTTTTAATCTTAAGATCAAGTAGCTACACCAATTTTCCAATCGCCTTATCAAGCGTCGTTAAAATCTGATCAACCTCCGACTTCCCACAAATAAAAGAGGGGCTAAACAATAAGGTATTGTTCAAGGTTTTAAAGCTACGATTAGTTCGACCAATCATCACACCATTATTTAAACATTCGCTAGTAATTAAGGCTGTCATTTGCTCGTCCATAGGCTCCTTTGTTTTTCTATCTTTTACCAGTTCTAAACCAAGCAACAGACCGATACCGCGCACTTCACCGATACAAGGGTGTTTATCTTGTAGCGCTAATAATTGATCAAAGAAATAGTCTCCCACGGTATTAATATTATCTAAAAGATTTTCTTCTTCGATAATTTCTAATGTTTTCAGAGCAGCCACAGGCCCAGCAGTACAGCCTCCAAAGGTACTGATATCACGAAAGTAACTCATTGAATCACTTGGGTCTTGCTTGAATAAATCAAATAACTCATCTTTAGTAATAGTGACCGATATTGCAGCATATCCACTGGCAACACCTTTTGCGGTGGTGACGATATCGGGTACAATTCCAAAATTTTGATAGCCAAACCATTTACCTGTACGTCCTAGTCCACAGACGACTTCATCAATATGCAGTAACACATCGTATTTATTACAGATGGAGCGAATGATAGGGAAATATTCAGGCACAGGGACAATCACACCACCACCAGCAGTTACAGGTTCAAGCACCACAGAACCGATGGTTTTAGGATCATTTTCTTTAATGACATTTTCTAATGCGGTGGCACATTCAATATTACAAGCGTTCTCGCCACCATAGGTTTTGCCAAAGGGACAACGATAGCAGTTACAATGCGGCATCTCCAAAAAACCTGGAGTAAAGGGGCCATATTGATCTTTGCGTTCGTGCTGCCCTGATGTACTTAACGTGGTAATAGTCGTACCATGATAATCACGATCACGATAAATGATTTTATATTTACTTCCATCACCTATAATGTGCGCGCGTTGACGTACCATTTTATAGGCTTTTTCATTGGCTTCTGAACCTGAGTTCGAATAATACACTCGATTCAGCTCAGGAGTTTTCTTGACTAGTGCATCTGCATATTTAGCCGCAGGCTCGCTACCACCACAACATGAAAAATAAGGCATCTTTATAAGTTGATCAGAGATTGCTTTAACTAATGATTCACGTCCATAACCAAGATTCACCGTCCAAACACCACCCGATGTCGCATCTAAATAATCATTACCATTTTGGTCAGTGATAATCATCCCTTTACCTTCAACAATCACCAAGGGGTCACTATTTTCCAATGTTTTATGTTGCATTAAATGATGCCAAACATGCTCTTTATCCATGTTTGAAATGGTCGTATTTGTTGATTTAGGATCGGACATGAAATTACTCCTGTCAAAAAGCAAAAATTGGTATATATAAAGATTGAGAGAACCCTTCTTATCTTTAGTATAGGATCAAATTAAAGATCAAATAGACCCAGTTGAAAAAAAGTTTTAGTCCAGTAATAGAACATAAAATACAGAGGATCACGGTATTGGAAATAATGTGGAAACAATTGATTCAGTTGCAGCGCAAGCAAGCTAAGTCATTACAAATTCAAATTAGAGAACAAATTGTTTCTGCTATATTGGGTAATATTATCCATCCAAATCAGTCTTTGCCTTCATCGAGAGAGTTATCCAAAGAACTCGGTGTTTCCCGTAATACTATCGTGCTTGCTTATGATGAGTTGGAAGCTGAAGGCTACCTTGTTGCAATAAGTCGCAAGGGCTACTTTGTTGCTGATAATATTTTTCTTGGCACTGTAAAGTCTAAAAAGTTTCAAAATACCGTAAACACCACCCCTGAATGGTGCCAAAAGTTACTGGTTAAGAAACCATCTAGCTATGAAAATTTAAAAAAGTGTGGAAACTGGAAGGATCAACCATTCCCCTTTATCTATGGTCAATCAGACTCTAACCTGATTCCGATAAATGATTGGCGTGAAGCCGTTAAACAATCATTAAGTGTGGGCGAAATAAAGAAGTGGAATATCGATCACGTAGATGGTGATGATGCTCATCTAATCGAGCAAATTCAGTCAAAAGTATTACCACGCCGAGGTATTTGGGCAGGTGAGGATGAAATATTGCTGACGGCAGGTTCTCAAAATGCTATGTATTTAGTTACCAGCTTATTGGTCAATGATAATACCAGCGTTGGTTTTGAGAATCCTTGTTATCCCGATTTTAAGAATATGCTACTTCTTAAAACCAAGAAACTAGTACCTTTGGAGATAGATGATAATGGTGTTGTAGTAGAAAAAATCATCAACAGCTGTGACTTAATTTATACAACACCTAGCCATCAATTTCCCACCGGCGTAACCATGAGTCGGCA
>CAYTRF010000219.1:0-3682 GCA_964440065.1 uncultured Cocleimonas sp.
TCTTAAGAAAGAAAAGAAAGGAAGAAAAGGAAGAAAAGTAGAAGAAACGAAGAAAACGAAGAAAAGGAGTCAGTACCTTTAAAAAGATTTTGGGCGACCGCTTTCTCTTTCCCCTTTTAGACCCCTTTTTCCTTGCTTTTTGTTTTTACCAAGGCGCAAATACTCTCCATGCGGTGTTTGTAATTTTGTTTCAACACCCAGTGCATTACACCCATAACTTAACCAACTGTATTCAGTGGACACAATGTACCTGAAAACGCACCTGCTGCGCCTCCTCCGATTGAGCCTAAGAGCCCTTCTGTAAGGCAAAGGCTGTTCCTGTTCTTTCTATGTACTTGCTTACCTTACTTTCATGCTGGGAGTAATACAGTAGTTTTAAAAAGTACACCTCCCCACTTTTCACTCTTTTTTTAGTTATACTTTCCTCATGTCCTCCAAAAAAACTATCTACCTAGCCCGACACGCAAAATCCTCATGGGATTCAGATGCCGATAACGATTTTGATCGCCCGCTTAGCGACAAAGGTTTTCATCATGCTAAGAGAATGGGTGCAGAATTAAATAGGTTAAGCTGGAAACCAGAGATAATTATCTCCTCGCCTGCGCTTCGCGCTAGTCAAACCTGCCAAACTTATTGTAAACAACTGGGTTTTCCTATTGCTCAAGTTGAATGGAACAAAGATTTCTATTCTGCTTATACCGTGACTTTGTTACACAGCCTCACAAGCGTGAACGAGAACACTCGAAGCGTAATGCTGGTTGGGCATAATCCATCAATGGAGGACTTGCTCGTTCACCTTTGTGGAGAAACAGCCACATCAAAGCACAAGCAAAGCAATGGCAAGTTATTTACTACGGGTAATGTTATGAAATTGTCATTTAATGGGGAATGGAAGGACTTGGTAATGAGTGATAATAGTTTGGATGGTATTTTACGTCCAAAAGAACTATAAAAAGTACACCCCCCCACTTTTCGCCTCTTTTTATATATTTCCCTGCAAATGAGCCTTGTGTGTTCCTTGAAGTGCTTCAATGTGGTAAATTTCCCGCCTTCATAAACAAATCTAAAAAGTGGATACTAATATGTCCTTATCACCCAAAGAAGTTAAAGATATTGCCTTTCTCGCACGCTTATCCATCAAAGAAGAAAATATCGAACAGTATTCGCAAGATCTCTCCAATATTTTTGGTTTAGTTGAACAAATGAATACAGCGGATGCTGAGCATAACTTAGACAACGTCGAAGCCATGGCGCACCCACAAGATGCTATGCAACGCTTACGTGCGGATGAAGTTACTGAAACCAATCAGCGTGAAAAATTGATGAGCAATGCACCATTAACTGAAGATGGCTTATTTTTAGTGCCTAAAGTATTAGATTAAGGAACTAGACGATAATGCATACAAAATCATTAACAGAACTTAGCATGGGTTTAAAAGCAGGTGACTTTTCCAGCGTCGAGCTAACTCAGCATTTTCTTGACCGTATTTCAAAATATGATCATGCTTTAAATTCATTTATCACGGTGACTCCTGAGCAAGCTTTAGCGGGCGCTAACATTGCCGATGAAAAAATCGCGGCAGGCAACGCTGGCGCATTGACAGGCATCCCCATTGCCTATAAAGATTTGTTTTGCACCGATGGCGTAAAAACCACCTGTGCATCAAAAATGCTGGATAATTTTATCGCGCCATATAATGCCACGGTGGTTGAAAACCTTAATGCTGCTGGTATGCCGATGTTGGGCAAAACCAATATGGATGAATTTGCGATGGGTTCATCGAATGAAAATTCATTTTACGGTGCAACTAAAAACCCTTGGGATTTAGAGCGTGTTCCTGGTGGCTCATCAGGCGGTTCTGCTGTTGCAGTTTCAGCGGCATTAGCACCTGTGTCGTTAGGGTCGGATACTGGTGGATCAATTCGCCAACCGGCATCGCTAACAGGTATCACTGGCATTAAGCCAACCTACGGGCGTGTATCACGCTTTGGCATGATTGCTTATGCCTCAAGCTTGGATCAAGGTGGTGTGTTTGCCAATAGCGCATCTGATTGTGCTTTGGTGTTGCAAAGTATTGCGGGCTTTGATACTAAAGATTCAACCTGTGTTGATCGTGATGTGCCTGATTATTCAGCCAACTTAAATGATTCTTTGCAGGGCTTGAAAATAGGTTTGCCGAAAGAGTTTTTTGAAGAGGGCTTAGATTCAAAGGTCGCAGAGGTTGTAAACAATGCAATTGAAGAATACAAAAAATTGGGCGCTGAAGTTGTAGAAATTAGCCTACCTAACACCCATTTATCCATGCCGTCTTATTATGTTATCGCCCCTGCGGAAGCATCATCAAACCTATCACGTTTTGATGGAGTGCGTTATGGCTATCGCTGTGAAAATCCTGTTGATTTAACCGATATGTATATGCGTTCGCGTGGCGAAGGTTTTGGTACTGAAGTTAAACGCCGCATTATGGCGGGCACTTATGCACTCTCAGCAGGTTATTACGATGCTTATTATTTAAAAGCACAAAAAATTCGTCGCTTAATCAGCGAGGACTTTAAACAAGCCTTTGAGAAAGTCGATATGATTATGGGGCCTGTAGCGCCTGAAACTGCTTTTAAAATCGGTGAAAAATCGGATGATCCGATCAGTATGTACTTATCGGATGTTTATACTTTGTCGCTAAACCTTGCAGGATTACCAGGTATGTCAGTACCCGCAGGCATGGCAAATAATATGCCAGTCGGCCTACAAATCATCGGCAATTATTTTGATGAAGCTAAGATGCTCAACGTAGCACACAAGTTCCAACAGGCTACGGATTATCATACGCGCGCACCAACTGCCTACGCACAGGGAGGAAAATAATAATGGAATGGGAAACAGTTATCGGGCTAGAAATTCACGCCCAGCTTTCAACAAAATCAAAGTTATTTTCAGGTTCATCTACTAAATACGGTCAAGAGCCAAACACCCAAGCCAACATCGTTGACCTTGCCATGCCGGGTGTTTTACCCGTTTTGAACACCGAAGCCGTTCGTATGGCGACTATGTTTGGTCTTGCAATCGGTGCGCCCATTGGTAAAGGCAATGTATTTTCACTTAAAAACTATTTCTATCCTGATTTACCCCAAGGCTATCAAATCAGCCAGTTTGATAAACCTATTGTAGAACTTGGTCACATGGATATCACCCTAGAAAATTCCGATGGCGAATTAATAACGAAACGTGTTGGCATAACACGCGCGCATTTAGAGCAGGATGCAGGTAAATCTTTGCATGAAGATTTTGCAGGGATGACAGGCATTGATTTAAACCGCTCTGGCACACCGTTATTAGAAATCGTATCCGAACCTGACATGAGTTCGGCTAAAGAAGCTGTGGCTTACATGAAAAAAATTCATGTACTAGTGCAATACTTAGGCATTAACGATGGCAACTTAGCCGAAGGATCATTTCGTTGTGATGCCAATGTATCAGTACGCCCAAAAGGGCAAAAAGAGCTTGGAACACGCGCCGAATTAAAAAACATCAACTCCTTTAAGTTTGTTGAACGTGCCATTAATATCGAAATTGAGCGCCAGATTGATATTATTGAAGACGGTGGCAAAGTCGTGCAAGAAACTCGTCTTTATGATCCTGATAAAAATGAAACCCGCTCGATGCGATCAAAAGAAGAAGCCAATG
>CAYTRF010000220.1:0-877 GCA_964440065.1 uncultured Cocleimonas sp.
TACCCAAAAATAAAGAACAGGAATAATATTGAAAGCTTCAATAAGTAATAAACTTTATAATTTGACCGATCGTGATGAAGAAATTGCAGGATTATTAGCTGATCCTGACGTGATTAGTGATCAGAACCAATTCCGTAACTTATCTATGGAATATAGCCAGTTAGAACCTGTAGTTCAAGAATTTAAACACTTTCGTCATGCGCTTGAGGATCAACAAGCTGCAACCGAAATGTTAAGCGATCCTGAGATGAAAGAGATGGCTCAAGAAGAATTAAATGTGCTTAAGGGAACCTTAGAAACACTCGAAATTAACTTACAAAAGCTGTTACTGCCCAAAGATCCGCACGATAAAAGTAATACTTTCTTAGAAGTGCGTGCTGGCACAGGCGGTGATGAGGCCGCTATTTTTGCGGGTGATCTTTTCCGGATGTATTCTCGCTATGCCGAACAGCAAGGTTGGAGAGTTGAGTTGATTAGTAAGAATGAAGGTGATCACGGGGGATATAAAGAAATTATCGCACGTGTTGTAGGTAAAAATGTATTTGCGCGCTTGAAATTTGAATCAGGCGCGCACCGTGTTCAGCGCGTTCCTGAAACTGAATCACAAGGTCGCGTTCATACTTCTGCGGCTACTATTGTTATTATGCCAGAGCCTGATGCGTTAGAAGCACAAGAAATTAAATCTAGCGATTTACGTATTGATACATTCCGTGCATCTGGTGCAGGTGGTCAGCATGTTAATAAAACCGATTCAGCCGTGCGAATCACACATCTTCCTACCGGGATTGTAGTTGAATGTCAGGATCAACGTTCTCAACATAAAAATAAAGCACAGGCGCTTTCCGTACTAGGTGCTAGAATTTTGGAAGGTCAGCGT
>CAYTRF010000220.1:918-3677 GCA_964440065.1 uncultured Cocleimonas sp.
TAGTAGGAAGCGGTGACCGTTCTGAACGTATTCGAACTTATAATTTTCCGCAAGGGCGTGTTACTGATCACCGAATTAATTTGACACTTTATAAGCTAGATGAAATTGTATCTGGTTCCTTAGATCAAATAATCGAGCCTCTGATTAATGAATATCAAGCAGAACAATTAGCTGCTTTAAGTGAAGAAAACTAATACAGAAGGTTATAAAAAATGAGCGAAAAGGGGGGGGGTGTACTTTTAATCAATAAATTACTAAATAATGCATCAACTAGGCTCAAAAATAGCACTAATCCTTCTGATTCCCCTACTTTGGATGCCGAACTATTACTCGCACATTGTTTAGAGAAAACACAAACTTATTTGCACACTTGGCCGGAAGCATCGGTTAACACATCACAAGCTAATGCTTTTGAAGCGCTTTTACTCAAACGTCTTAATGATTACCCCATTGCTTATCTATTAGGTTCCCAATCTTTTTGGACATTGAATTTAACGGTAACACCTGATGTATTAATCCCAAGATCAGAAACAGAATTACTGGTTGAAACAGCGTTAGAAAAAATTGCGAATATTCAAAATCCTATCGTACTTGATCTAGGGACGGGGTCAGGTGCAATTGCTTTGGCAATTGCATCAGAAAGACCCGATGTAAAAATGATAGCAACGGATTATTCAAATAAGGCTTTAGAAATAGCCATTAAGAATGCAGAGGCTAATGAATTAACATCACAAATTACATTTGTTCGATCTAACTGGTTTAAAGATGTACCAAAAACAAAATTCGATTTAATCGTTTCTAACCCCCCTTATATCGCCCCTAATGACCCGCACTTATTGCAAAGCATACGGTATGAGCCACAACAAGCGTTAGTGGCTGAAAATAAAGGATTAAAGGATATTGAAACGATTATTAGTTGTAGCTCAGCTTACCTCAAGAAAGGACGCTGGCTACTCTTAGAACATGGCTTTGATCAAGGCGATGTGACACAAAATTTACTTAAAAAATTTGGCTTCTCTCAAATTGTAACTTTGAAAGATTTATCACAAAACCAGCGAATTAGCTGTGCAAATTTCGAATAGAATATATATTACCAACACGTCTTTCCGTGAGCTACCGAAAATGTCGTAGAAGCATGAGGAGTCGCTTCTTTTTTACCCAAACTATTGAATTTAAAAGAACCACACGCTTGATCGAGTAGTTGTTCATTTATGGGGGTCGCATTAAGTTCAAAACTGGTACAGGCATCAGCGCCTGCTACACCGTCACAGTCGGCGGGGAAAGGAACTAATGAAATTCTATATAATTCATTATCACTCTCAACAGTTGCATCTGTAGCAGTCACTTTCAATCCCCCCACAACATTTTTAAATGTATTGGCGTAACTTAAATTTTGAACGAAATAACTTTCTTGTATTTGAGCATATTTTAGTAGCGCAATTTTTGCATCTGCGCGCTTACTCTTTGCTACTTGTGCTTGATAAGACGGTAGTGCTATTCCTGCAATTATACCAACAATTGCTACCACTATCATTAGCTCCATTAAAGTAAAGCCACTTTGTTTATTATTTTTCATCATCTTAATTCCTAATATTTTTTCTTGTGATATTGTTCTTATTTGTTTCTTATTTGTTTCTTATTTGTTCTTGTTATTCTTTGTCTAACCAATATGCTTTGCGTATGGATCTAGCCGTTGGTAATGAAATCTCCTCACTTCCAGCTCCCCCCATTCCTCCTGTAGCAACTGATTCTTTTCTAATACAATCACCTTTAACACAGCTACTACCAGCATGTGTCGCTAGCTCATTAAATAATATCTGAGGTGGGCCTAAAATCTTTCCTGAATCTGTTACCCGTGATTTATCATCCGCTGCTGTTTTGGATATAACGCCATTCTTGCTAAGATCAAGGACTGCTGCACCGGTTATCAAATCAAGCACATAAAGCCTAGAATAGTTATCACTTTGAATTCCACATGCGGTAATTGTTACTGTAGTGGCTCCAAGGGTACTAAATATCACCATATTGTTATAAGTTAAAGCTCGGGCTAATACTTTTTCGCCTTTAATTTCCACCAAGTCCGTATACCAACCATTATTAGTTCCCGTTAATGCATTGCTAATTGGTGCTGCCGTGGTTGCATTGACTAAAGTGGTCTTTGTTATAATTGATGGAATGATTGACGTTGCTGATACGTAACTTTCTAATGGGTTTTTATCAAATAAAACGAAAAAGTGATCATCCCCATTAAAACCAAGAGGATCTGGACGCTCGCCACTACCAATAGCAACACTAATTAGATATTTACCATCGTGTTTAAAGAGCGCGACATCTGGCTCGACAAAAAACATCCGTGGCGCTGTGGCTGGAGGATTAACACCTCCTAAATCGGCAAAATGAATAACTTTTGAGGTGGTAGCAGCCGTTGCTTTTGTGTAGGTAACATCGAAATCTGCACGCCAAATATTTCCACCCGTATCCCCGAAATATAAACGATCCAGCGATCCATTTTGACTAATATCCAAGACTCGAATTGCTGCAGGTACTGCATACTTATTAGCCGCAGTCGGAGGGGATGAGAGAGACGTTTTCCAAACGAGCTGGCCTGCTGTTGGAGTATCACTATCATCAACTATATAGACTTGCGCCCCAATACTTACTCCATCAACTTCACTCGACAATGGAGTATCATCAAAATATCCACCACCAAAAATTAACACAGGTTTAGCAGTAGTACCATCAAAGTTCATTTTTGCAGA
>CAYTRF010000221.1:0-3675 GCA_964440065.1 uncultured Cocleimonas sp.
GGTAGGTAGCGTGGGCGCAGGAAAAACTACTGCGGTTTCCACCTTATGTGGCAATAATATCATTTCAACTGAGGCACGAGCAAGCGACCAATTTCAATTGCAAAAAAAAACCACCACTGTAGCGATGGATTTTGGCTGCCTTACGCTTAAAGATCACACTCGCCTCCATGTGTATGGAGCCCCAGGTCAGCGACGCTTTGATTTTATGAATGAGCTCCTAATACATAAGGCGCTGGGTGTCATTATTTTAGTCAGTAATAATAATACTGATGCATTAAACGAGCTGAATTACTATCTGAATAGCTTCCAGGGCTTTCTTAATTACAACGTAGCGGTAGTTGGTGTAACTCATAATGACATTAGACCCACACCTTCTATAAAAACGTACGCCAAATTCATAGCGTCGCGTGGCGAAACATGGCCAGTCATGAAAGTGGATGCCCGTAAACATGAAGACATGGAGATGCTTGTCGATTCATTATTGGCTCTCGTGCTTAAAAATTGATATACTCCAACCAGTCGATTGTAGGTTTTTAGTAGCTTATTTTTACCGATAATTGCGTTGCTAAAAAATAGTTGCTTAGCCCGCCATGTGCCTACTACATAACCTTGTTTTCGACAAAATAAATTTAAATAAAATTTAGGAGAAAAAATATGGCTTTAACTGTTGAAAACCTAAAAAAACTCGATGGTTTTATCGCCTCGTCTTTGGTTGATTCAAGTAGTGGAATGATGATGGAGTCATTTGTTTCTGGAAATTTTCCCATAGAATTAGCTTCTGCCGCGAACACTGAAGTATTGCAAGCAAAATTAAAGGCAATGGATGCAATTGGCCTTGAAGATGATACTATTGAAGATATTTTGATTACATTGAGCTCCCAATATCACTTGGTTCGCCCACTCAGTGCTAATCGTGAGATCTTCATCTATTGTGCCCTTGATAGAGAGAGAGCCAACTTAGCAATGGCACGGCTGGAGCTTAAAAAGCTAGAAGTCTCTATTAAGCGTATCTAACGTATATAGTTTTACTACGTTATACCTAAATTAAAAAACCAAAAGGACTGCCCTGATAACATATGAAAATCTTTTACAACAAAGGGATTCAATATGCCCCAAGGCTACTACACGAATGCAAAAAAAATCGCATTCAAGAGAAATTATGCGGATGCTGATTTATTATTTAGTCAGCTCAATGAACGTACCACACTGATAATAACCATCAACTTAAAATCCAGTGAATGGGGCGCGCAACGATGACGGCAGCACTTCTTGATCGAATAACTCACCAGTGTGCCATCATCGAGACAGGAAATCATCCCTACCGATTTAAGCACCGAAAATCAAGCGTAAAAACGGAATGACTACTAATCCACCTGGAAACTATTCGACACTGAAAGACAGCCAGCGTGCCATTGCTCACTTTTTTCATTCTGGGATCAGGACGTTTTCCCTGAATCCAAAAAGTGAGCAATGGTGCGCCAGTTATTGCAAGACTCTCATAAAATAAAAGGCTTGGTTTTTATTTTTCTTTCTCAACAAAACAATAAAAAACCTGTAATTTTGATGAAAGCTTTATTGCGGAGTTACCTGGTCAAAATATAACTTCCCCCTTAAGATATTAACTTCAGCCCAGGTGGCAAGGCTTCACCAAAAATTTGTTTCTCTTCCTGTTCATCCAACTCTTTATAAGCCTCAACCATTTCTACCCATGAAACAGGAGATTTATTAGCTTTTAATTTCTCTACAATTTGTTGTTGAATAGCTTCATCTATATCCCGTGCTCTATCCCCACTCATTCTTGCAATTAAAGTCGCGGCAAAGCCAGCTTGAGGTACCTTTTTCCAATCAATTTTTAAAATTTGTTGTAACCAAACAGCCACTGTCTCCGCAGGAATAACATTATGATGGCTACCATAAAATGGAACTCTAGAGGCTATACGCCCTACTGCCCACCAAGTCTGATTTGGCTCACTTGATTTTTGTAATCGTTTTAACAACCATTCACAAAGTAAAATTTTGTTGGCAACTGGTAATCGCTCAAGTACACCGGCTAAGCGAACCATATCATCATATCCTCTCATTTTAACTTGCTTTGCAAGCCCTGCTTGTCTTGCTGCTGCTGGATTAATGAATTTTGCAATATCTTTAAAAATATTTTCTTGTGCCTCTGCATTTAAGCCGCCTGCAATGCGTCGCCATAATGTCCACCATTCTGTCCAGTTTTGTTTTTCATTCACAAACTGAATTGTTTGTGGATAATTTTTCCATACTTGCTCCACACGCCAGTCATCCAGCGGATAACCAAACCCCGGGCGTAAGCAAAACCCGACTAAACTTAACCAAACCCTTTCATGGTTTTCTGATCGACGACGGAATTTTGAGCCTTCTAGCAAAACAGAAAAAAGCGCTCTAAGTAATGATGTATCCCATTCAGCTCGAGACAAACCTAAAACCTTTTCTAAGTCTGTTCGCAAACTTTTTACCGCTTTCGGGTTAATTTTTTTAGATTTAGAACCAAAAACCAACTGAATTTTATCAGCTGCCTGGCTAAAATTATCTGGTAATTTTACTGAAATTTTCGAACCTAAGGAGCCTTTTTTTCTAATTTGAAACTCAACATCAAAGCGTTGAGAGCCTTTATTCATCGAAATACACTGTATTTTAAGCGTACCTACTTCCGTTTGAGTCACCGCTAGCTGAACATTGACTTCACCTTTATCTTCCCCTTCAAAAGCTACAACTAATGGAGGTAATAAATTAAACCTTTCTTCATCAATATTAACTAACTCACCCGGTTTATATTTAGTATCACCTGTTGTAGACGCTAAATGAAACTGTACAGGCTGACCAATCCGTAATGCAAACTGCTGTTGTTTTAAAACAACCTCAACATCCTCTTCCGTTCCTCGGGATAAAACACAAATGCCTTGTTTATTTTCAACCTGCTCATTTGTATCAACTAACAAGAAATAACTTCTAGCTGAACCACCACCTATTTTATTTTTTTTATCTCGCCTAGAAATAGCGTAACTAACAGCCCCAAAAGCAACCGATAATTCAGGATGTTCATTTTCCAATAGCAAAGACTGCTTTTGACTCCATGAATCAATTAAATCCACCGTTCTTTGGGTAATAGGCTTACTACGAAATACGCCACCATTTAATAAAACAGCATCAGGAACATAACTTTGCTGACCCAATGCTTCAGCAGAGGCTTGGCTATGTAATTTTAAAAATGCAGCAATATGTTTGCTAATCGCAGGTTCTGCGGCATAAGGCAAACCAAACTCAACCACCCCACTCCGTTTTTTATCAGGTAAATCTGTTAATGCTGATAAGGGGAAAAAACCATCTAAAGCAATTATTCTAACCTCTTCTTTACCTAGTTGCGTAGTTCTTGATCCCCCAATTAATTTAGAACCGCCACCTAATAAAGTGACATTTACTTGTTCCGGGGCATCGACTGAAAGCATTTTTTCTTTTGCTACTCGACATTGTTCTAACAATTGTGATAAATCTGCCGCAGACAATTTTGACTCATTTTTTGTTAATCGGCTTTCAGCAAGATGAGCTAATGCCAGATCTATATTATCCCCCCCCAACATCAAATGATCACCTACGCCAATACGGGTTAATTTTGGCTCACCTTGCCCGTGAGCAATTTTGATCAAGGTT
>CAYTRF010000222.1:0-3675 GCA_964440065.1 uncultured Cocleimonas sp.
CTCGCTTGCTGAGGCTACCTGTTTCTTTCTACGATAAAAATAATTCTGGGCAACTGGTCACACGTTTAATTTACCATGTTGAACAAGTCGCTTTAGCCTCCACAAAAGGTATGACGGTTTTAATTCAAGATACCGTTATTATCATTGGCTCTCTGGGTGTTATGTTTTATTACAGCTGGCAATTGGCTCTCATTATTTTATTTGTAGCCCCGATTATTGCTGTCTTAATTGCTTATATTTCAAAACGCTTTCGAAAATTAAGTAATCAAATACAAGAGCAAATCGGTGAAGTCACTCAAATCAGTACAGAGGCTATTTCAGCCACACGGGAAATCCGAATATTTAATGGTATTGATTATGAAGCTGAACGTTTCGAGGTGGTTAACGAGAAAAATCATCAATCCTATATGAAACGAATAGTGACTGAGCGTTTAAGTATGCCCATTGTGCAGTTTATTATGGCAATTGCCTTGTCGGTTGTCGTGTATTCAGCTACGCATGGTGACCAACTTGATTCTTTCACACCGGGTCGTTTTATGGCCTTTATGACAGCTATGATTGCTTTACTTGATCCTGTAAAAAGACTGACAAATGTTAGTGCGGTGCTACAAAGCGGGGTGGCTGCGGGTGAAAGTATATTTTCATTACTTGATGAAGCACCCGAAAAAGATACGGGTACAAAAGTGCTTAAACGAGCAGAAGGCAGATTTGAATTTAAAAATGTTAATTTTAGTTATTCTGCCACAGGTGATGATGGCGATGATATTAAAGAAGATAACCGACCTAAAGTCCTCGATAATATTAGTTTTTCGGTAGAATCTGGTGAGAAAGTTGCGTTGGTTGGACAATCAGGAAGCGGGAAAACCACATTGGTTAATTTATTGCCCCGCTTTTATGAAAATAGTAATGTCTCAAGTACCGATGCCAAAACTGATAGTGGGACAATCACCTTAGATGGCATCCCTTTAGCTGATATCCAACTTAAAAATCTACGTGAGCAGTTTGCTTATGTGGGTCAAGATCTCACGTTATTTAATGATACGGTGCGAAATAATATTGCCTACGGTGATATGCGCAATGCTAGTGATGAAGAGGTAAAAGCTGCTGCGCAAGCTGCTTTTGCCTTAGAATTTATTGAAAAAATGCCAAAAGGTTTTGATACTCAAGTTGGTGAAAATGGCACCTTGCTATCAGGTGGACAAAAACAACGCTTGGCTATTGCACGGGCTATTTTATCTGATGCACCTATTTTGATACTGGATGAAGCGACCTCTGCATTAGATACAAAATCTGAGCGTCATATTCAGCAAGCACTGGAAACACTTATTCAAAACCGCACCACATTTATGATTGCACATCGTTTATCAACCATTGAAAATGCCGATAAAATATTAATGATGGATGCGGGTAAAATTGTCGAGTCGGGTACTCATAACGAGCTATTAGCCAAAGACGGCGCCTACGCCAAGCTCTATCATTTACAATTTGATGACCGTAATGGCTAGTCATACCACATGGCTACAAAAATGGCTTGAAAATGCTTGGTATGGAAAAGGCATTGCAAGTCATTTGTCGCGGCTTTTATTGATGCCGCTAACGGGCATATATTGTATCGTTAATAAACTTAAATCTTTTAAAGAAGAAGGCAGTGCGCCTCTTTTGAAGTGCCCTGTTATCGTGGTGGGTAATATAACTGTCGGTGGTACAGGAAAAACACCCTTGGTTATTTATTTGGTTAAATTATTACAAAAGGCAGGTTATAAACCCGCCATTATTACCCGTGGTTATGGGGGTAAAGCTAGCAGTTGGCCGCAATCAGTATTGGCTGATTCTGACCCCGTTTTAGTCGGTGATGAGGCAGTCTTAATGGCGACTCGTACAGGAGTTCCCGTTTATGCGGGAGCGAATCGCGTTGAATCTGTTCAACGCTTAAAACAAGATCACGACTGTGATGTGATTATTTCAGATGATGGTATGCAGCATTATAAGCTTTATAGAGATATTCAGATTGCGGTCATTGATGCTAAACGTCTTTTAGGTAATGGCTATTGCTTACCAGCAGGGCCTTTAAGAGAACCTAAGCATCGTTTAGATAATTGTGACATGATTGTTGTTAATGGAATTGTTGAAGTTAACACGATAGATACTAGTCGCTGGCTTTCTATGCAAATGGATGGTGAGGTTTTAATCAATTTAAAAACATCTGATGAAAAATCACTGCAAGAATTTAATGCGTCAAAAATTCATGCCATAACAGGAATAGGTAATCCACAGCGCTTTTATAAAACCTTAGCCAATAGTGGTTTACAGTTGATACAACATGATTACCCAGATCATTATAACTTCAAACAGAGTGATTTAAAATTTTCAGATGATTTACCCATTATTATGACTGAGAAAGATGCAGTGAAATGTAAGCCATTTGCTACAGATAAGGTTTGGTTTTTGCCTGTTTCGGCTGTTATGGAAGTTGGGTTTGATGGATTTTTCTTGGAAAAGGTAAGACCTTTACTAGATTAAATCTAATAAAATAGCTTAGTTGAATGAAGTGAAATAGGTAAAAAAAACGAGAAAAGTGGGGGGGTGTGCTTTTCTTATTGCTCCTATGACTTCCTAGCAATAAGGAATTAATATGAATAAAAAATTACTCGATATCCTAGTTTGCCCCGTAACAAAAGGGCCGCTAATCTATGATAAAAAAAACCAAGAGTTAATTTCAAAAGCTGCGCGTTTAGCCTATCCCATTAAAGAGGGAATTCCTGTTATGTTGGAAGATGAAGCCAGAGTATTAACAGCAGAAGAAGCGGAAAGGTAGACTTAAATATGACAAAGACGGTTCTTGTGATTCCAGCACGATATGCGTCCACTCGTTTACCCGGTAAGCCACTTCGCTTATTAGCAGGCAAACCCATGATTCAGCATGTGTTTGAGCGGGCGCAACAAGCATCATCAATTCTTGGCTTTGAAAGCATCATCATTGCGACGGATGATTCACGCATACAAGATGTGTGTAAATCATTCGGTGCGGCGGTTTGTATGACATCTATTGACCATGAAACGGGTAGTGACCGACTGGCAGAAGTGGTGGAAATTAATGGTTGGTCAGATGATACTATTATAGTTAATCTACAAGGTGATGAACCACTTACTCCTGTTTCCAGCCTTAAACAGGTCGCTGAAAACATCACCAATAATCCTGATGCATCCATCGCCACATTAGCAACTCCCATAAAAACAGAAGCAGAAGTTAATGATCCGAATGTGGTTAAAGTAGTGTCTGACAAAAAGGGTATGGCATTATATTTTAGCCGTGCACCCATACCTTTTCAGCGTGATAAAAGCGATAAAGTTGATGGTGACAGTTCTGATTTTGCATTACGTCATATTGGTATTTATGCCTATCGAGCAGGCTATTTAAAAAGTTTTGCTAAAATGGAACCTTGCCAAATAGAACAACTTGAGAAGTTAGAGCAATTACGCGCCATGTGGCACGGCGCTAGAATTCATGTGGCGGTTGCTAAAGAAGTATCAGGGCATGGGGTGGATACTAAGGAAGATTTGATTGCTGTTGAGAAAATACTTTCATCATAAGGAACGACTCTTTTTGGTGAAAGCTTATATCTGTCATCACGTCCGACAGATATCGGACATGCAGTGCAGGTTTGGATTAGGGAG
>CAYTRF010000223.1:0-3640 GCA_964440065.1 uncultured Cocleimonas sp.
TGATATGATTCGTGAAGCTCCTGCTATGACAGTTCGTAACAACCTCGGTGAATTACTCAATGAAGTTCAATATCGTGGTGATTCGGTGATGATTACAAAAAGTGGCAAACCTATTGCCGCGCTGATTGATATTGATTTATTTGAACGCCTGCGCCGCTTAGATGAGAATTTTGCCAAACTACGTACCAACTTTTCAGGTGCATTCTCGCAAATGGAAAATGATGACATTGAGAATCTAATTGATGAAGCGGTTGAGAATACTCGCCACGCATGAAGATTGTACTGGATACTAACGTATTCTTATCAGGACTAGCATCACCCAATGGCGTACCCGAAAAAATTTTAACCGCTTGGGATAATCACAGCTTTGAACTAGTTATGTCAGAATTTCAACTCGCCGAAATCTCGCGTGTATTAACTTATCCTAAAATCAGAAAAATCTTGAAATGGGACGATAGTCAAATTCAGGAATTCATTCGCCAACTCTGCCTACGCATTGATATAGTTGATATATCAGGCATTGATGCACAAATCCCAACCGACCCAGACGACACCCCTATTTTAGCCAGCCTAATTGCCTCTAAAGCAGAGTACTTAGTCTCTGGCGATAAGGACTTACTGGCATTGCGTGAGGATTATTCCATAGAAACCCCCGCGGAGTTTGCTAGGCGTTTGTAGTTTTTAATGTACACCCCCCTACTTTTCCGCTATTTTTTACGGGTTATTTTCTCTTTAGGTCGTTTCATTACGTTTTTGTCGTCGCCACAGCTAAGTAGGACGCAAAGAAATTATCATCCGCATTAAATCAGATAAGGTTCGTGCTTTCATTTTTTCCATCACCTTAGAACGATGTGCTTCAACGGTAGATTGGCTAATATTTAATTCGTAAGCAATGTTTTTGTTTAGCATTCCCGTCACAATTAATTCCATTACTTCTTTTTCACGATCCGTTAGCGTGTCCACTCGGCTTTGAACTTCAGCCAATTTTGATGCTTTACCACGCTGCTCTGCATCTTGTTCGATAGCAATATGAATACTGTCTAAAAGTTGTTGCTCATTAAACGGTTTTTCTAAAAACTCTGATGCGCCCGCTTTTACCGCGCGCACTGCCATTTGTACATCACCATGCCCTGTAATAATAATAATCGGGGGCGCTAAGGATTCATTTTCATTCAAATGTTGTTGTAGGGTCAAGCCACTCATTCCCTGCATACGAACATCCAGAATAAGGCATCCTGAACGTGATGCATCAAAACTGTCTAAATAGGATTGAGCAGAATTATATGTTTCTGTAATTAAACCCACAGACTCGATCAACATTTTTAGCGAATCCCTGACCTCTTCATCATCATCAACTATAAATACGGTAATTTCATCACTCATTCTTTACATCACCTTTTTGAATTTATTTTCAATTACATCTAGTTTAAAACTAAAGCTTAAGCTTTTATCCGCATTAGCTTCAATAACAATTCGATCACCATGAGATTCAATAATACCTTGGCTTATCGATAAGCCTAAACCCATACCTTGCTTTTTAGTCGTCACAAACGGATCAAACACTTGATCCATTATCCCCTCATCCATTCCACTGCCAGAATCAATTATCCGTATTTCTACTTTTTTATCAGGCATTGCTAGGGTTTTAATGGTTAAGTCTCGTTGTGATTTAGGTGTGTCTTCCATGGCTTCTATTGCATTTCTCACCAGATTTAAAATCACCTGCTCTATTTGGATATCTTGTGCCAGTACCCATTCAACAGAATCATCCAAGTCTAAAATTAGATTCACTTGCTTTCGTGAAATTTCTGCACGAGTAAGTTCTACCACCATATCCAACATATTCGTAATTTTAACAGGCTTCTTATCAGGTAAATCTTTTTTTACAAAGTGACGAATTTGTTTAATAACCGCTCCAGCTCGTTCTGCTTGCTTAGAAATTTTCTCCATCACATCAGAACATTGCTCTTGCATCGGCTCTTTAGAATCCAACATGCGAATACAGGCACGTGAGTAGTTATTAATCACCGTTAAAGGCTGATTTAACTCGTGTGCAATACCCGATGCCATTTCTCCTAGTGTACTTAAACGTGCCACATGGGCTAATTGCAGTTGATGTTCTCTGTTTTTTTCATCAGTTTGTTTTCTTTCGGTGGTATCACGAAAAACCACCACGCTACCGATAGTTTTATCTTCCTGTCCTTTAATAGGCGTGCTGCTATATTCCACTGAAATAGATGAACCATTCTTTTTCCAAAAAACATCATCTTCAATATAGCGTGATTGACTATCACGCGAGGTCGAATAAATAGGACATTCAGAAGCAGAATGTGGCGTCCCATCCCCATGAGTATGGTGTAAAATATTATGTTGATTTTGACCAATCATATCCTTTTCATTCCATCCCGTTATTTCTTGCATGGCTTTATTGACAAAAGTGCAATTACCTTCTAAATCTACACCATAAATACCATCACCCACCGAATCCAAAATATGCCCATAGTATTTTTCCATGCGCGTTTGCAATCGTCTCAAACGTTTATTTCGTCGCGTTGTAGCAGAAGTTGCTACCAGTAATGTCAGCAACGTGGCTAGAGCCAATAAAGCCCAATACCAATATTGCTTAACCGCATCAGCAAAGGTGAATTTTCCTATTTCATCATACGGTGGCAGTTTAAGTTCCTGAAATAACTCATGTACCTGTTGGTAATCCAAAGGTAAATCCCAAACCGCATAGTTTCCAATAGTCGCTGCAGGATGATCTTTAGGCATCGCAAATAAAGCTAACGCCACCTCTTTTGCTAACTCATCTGATGTACCTTGAACCTTACTAAAAGGCCATTCTGGATAAAGCCTGGTACTTAAACGAAAAGGAAAATCCTTTTTTTGTTGCGGGTTGATAATCCGAATATCGTTAATATTAATATCGCCCGATGCCGACATACGCTCTAAAATATCGGTGCGTACTGTTCCTACATCAACATCACCTTTTAATACTGAATTCACCACAAAGTCGTGTATGCCCCCAAATTCTAAACTAGAAAAATCATCATAGGGATTGATTCCATTGGCGTTGAGCTCACGCCAACTCATTTGAAAACCGCCAAGAGAAGTTACATTCACTGCCATAAAGGACTTACCACGAATATCTTCAAATGTTTGTAAATCATCGCGGTCATCACGAACAAAAATCACGCCGCCAAAAACCTTACTACCCTTATTATCTGCACGTAAATATTGCATAGTCGCTAAACGAGAAACGCGATAACGATATTCTAAGTTAACGTAAATACCAGGATTAACTAGAATAAAATCAACATCTTCATTACTAACTGATTGATTAATATCATCAAAATCTAGCGGTATAATTTCAAAATCATAGGCAGGAAGTTTGGAAGTTAGGTATCTTGCAGTGGGGTTCCACGCATTAAAAGTAAAATCATCACCACGATGACTTAACACCCCAATTTTAATAAAAGCATCTTCCGCAAAAGCGGGAGCACTTATTAGAAAAATTCCAATAAGAAGGATGTGTTTATAAAGATGAGGTAAATAACTCATAAAAGCAGAAATTAGTAATGACAATCTGAGACCTTTGCACGAGTCAGTGGCGAAAGAAAAATGGGCTAAAATTTTACTG
>CAYTRF010000224.1:0-3632 GCA_964440065.1 uncultured Cocleimonas sp.
GTGATCTTCCAGAAGGTATTGAGATGGTAATGCCTGGAGATAATGTAAAGATGGTGGTAACACTAATCAATCCAATTGCGATGGATGACGGCTTACGCTTTGCTATCCGCGAAGGTGGTCGCACAGTGGGTGCGGGTGTTGTTGCTAAAATCGTTGAATAATTAAGTAAAAAATTAAAGTTAAAAAACTGAGTAAATAATTATGTCAGGTCAAAAAATCAGAATTCGCTTAAAATCATTTGATCATAAGTTGATAGATCGTTCGGCGAGTGAAATCGTTGAAACAGCTAAACGTACTGGTGCTAGAGTCAAAGGTCCTATTCCTTTACCTACACGAAAGGAGCGTTTTACTATTTTGGTATCTCCTCATGTAAATAAGGATGCTCGTGATCAGTATGAGATTCGTACTCACAAGCGCCTAATGGATATAGTTGATCCTACAGATAGAACTGTAGATGCTCTTATGAAACTAGATCTTGCAACAGGTGTAGATGTACAGATTAAGTTGACATAAAGAGGCTTTAGCTTTTAAGTTGAGGCAGTTTTGTCAGTTGATTGCTTAGGGTTTCCACTTGATTTTGATTAAAAAGTTTTTAAATCAAAATTAATAAATAAAAGATGGTTATTAGTGTTCCCTAAGTTAAAAATATCTGGCATAATGCGCGCCTTTCTACGGTTCGGTCACTATTTCAAGGTTGTGTGAAATAAGATTCGAGCCGTTTTTTTCCGTAAAAAGAATTTGTTGAATATGTTTGGTTGGTGCTATTTAGCAGTGATTAAACGAATGTTTTAAGATAAATGAGGTGGCCAAATGGCAATCAGTCTGCTGGGTTCTAAAGTTGGAATGACCCGGATATACAATGAAGATGGTACGGCAACGCCAGTTACTGTTTTAGAGGTGAAACCAAATCGTGTTTCTCAGCTTAAGACTGTTGAAAACGATGGCTATACTGCGGTTCAGTTAACTGTTGGTGCTAAGAAGGCATCTAAGGTTAATAAGCCTGAATCAGGGCATTATGCGAAGGCTTCAGTAGAATCTGGCGTGTTCACGAGAGAATCTCGTGTTGGTTCGGTTGAAGAGTATGAGGTAGGTTCTGAGTTATCACTTGATCTGTTTGAGGCAGGGCAAAAAGTTGATGTTACTGGTATCACTATCGGCAAGGGTTTTGCGGGTGTTTTGAAGCGTTATAATTTTGCTGGTAAAGATGCTACACATGGTAACTCAATTAATCACCGTACACCGGGATCAATTGGTCAGAACCAAACGCCAGGTCGTGTATTTAAAGGCAAGAAGATGTCGGGTCATATGGGTGCTGTGCAACAAACCACTCAAAACCTGACGATTGTTAGTATAGATACTGAAAAAAATATAATGCTAGTGAATGGTGCGGTTCCTGGTGCGCGTGGTGGAAATATCTTGGTTAAGCACGCAGTGAAAGGTTGAGCGAAATGAAAATTAAAAGTGTAGATGGTAAATCAATCACGTTAGATGATTCTGTTTTTGCTAAAGATTATAATGAAACACTGGTTCATCAAGCAGTAGTCGCTTATATGGCGGCAGGCCGCTCTGGAACTAAAGCCCAAAAAACCCGTTCAGATGTAAGTGGTGGCGGTGCTAAACCATGGCGTCAAAAAGGTACGGGCCGTGCGCGTGCTGGTACATCGCGAGGACCGATTTGGCGTAAAGGTGGGGTGACTTTTGCAGCGCGTCCACGTGACTACTCGCAAAAATTAAATAAAAAAATGTATCGAGCCGCTATGTGTTCGATATTTTCTGAGTTAGTAAGATCTGAATCATTGTTAATCGTTGATGATTTTGGTGTGAATGACTCAAAGACTAAGTCGATGGTTAGTCAGTTAAGTAAATTTGATACTAATAATGCGTTGTTGGTAGCTGATGAAGAAGATAGTAACGTTACTTTGTCAGTACGAAATATTCCTAATTGTGAAGCACTATTAGTGTCTGGCTTGAATCCAGTAAGTTTAGTGGCGCATGATAAAGTTATTATGACTTCTGCTGCAGTAACAAAGGTTCAGGAGTGGTTGTCATGAGTCAAGCTGAAGAAAGAGTTTATAAGGTTGTATTTGGCCCGCATGTTACAGAGAAAGCTGTATCAGGATCAGAGTCTAATATACATACATTTAAAGTGGCGGTAAATGCAACTAAACGTGAAGTAAAGAATGCGGTCGAATCGCTTTTTGAAGTTAAAGTTGATGCTGTTCGCACCGTCAAGGTCAAAGGTAAGTCAAAGAACTTTGGTAAAAGACAGGGTACGCGAAAAGATTGGAAAAAAGCATATGTGAGGCTTGCTGAAGGGCAGTCTTTAGATATTGCGACAGAAGGATAAGTTATGGCTATCGTAAAAATGAAACCTACCTCTCCTGGTCGTCGTCATCAGGTTAGGTTAGTAAATAAAGATTTGCACAAAGGAAAGCCACATAAGGCTTTGTTAGAAAAGAAAAGTAAGTCTGGTGGTCGTAACAATAACGGTCGTATTACTACTCGCCACATAGGTGGTGGGCATAAGCAACATTATAGAGTAATTGACTTCAAACGATGTAAAGATGGAATCGGAGCAACGGTTGAACGTGTTGAATATGATCCTAATCGTACAGCTAATATTGCGTTACTGAAATATACAGATGGTGAGCGTCGTTATATTATTGCTCCGAAAGGTTTGAGAGCTAACGATAAGTTAATGTCTGGTTCTGATGCGCCAATTTCTGCGGGTAATGCAATGCCGTTACGTGATATGCCAGTCGGTACTGTGATTCATTGTATTGAAATGAAGCCAGGTAAAGGGGCTCAAATGGCACGTAGCGCAGGAACATCCGCGCAACTGATTGCTCGTGAGGGTCGTTATTCAACTCTGCGTCTACGTTCGGGTGAGATGAGGAAGGTCTTGTCTGATTGTCGTGCCACAGTTGGTGAAGTGAGTAATTCAGAGCATGGCTTGGTTAAGCTTGGTAAAGCTGGTGCAAGTCGCCATCGCGGAGTTCGTCCGACGGTTCGTGGTGTTGTAATGAATCCTGTTGATCATCCGCATGGTGGTGGTGAAGGCAAAACCTCAGGTGGACGTCATCCTGTTTCACCATGGGGAACTCCTACTAAGGGGTACAAGACACGCAAAAATAAACGTACAGATCATTTAATTGTACGTCGAAGAGATAAGAGGTAAGTACGGTGCCACGTTCATTAAAAAAAGGTCCATTTATAGATCATCATCTGATGACTAAAGTATTGAAAGCCGTTGATATTGGCGATCGTAAGCCTATTAAAACTTGGTCACGCCGCTCTATGGTAGTACCTGAAATGGTTGGTTTAACAATTGCGATTCACAATGGTCGCCAGCATGTGCCGATTTTAATAAATGAGCATATGGTTGGACATAAGTTGGGTGAGTTCTCCCCTACACGTATGTATCGTGGTCATGTTGCAGATAAGAAGTCAGGGTAATAGTGATGGAAGTAAATTCAAAGTTAAAGTATGCCCGTATTTCTCCGCAAAAAGCGAGACTTGTCGCAGATCAGGTTCGTGGTATGCCAGTTGATAGCGCGCTAGAAATATTGATGTTCAGCCAGAAGAAAGCGGCTGCGATCATAAAAAAGATTTTAGATTCTGCGATTGCAAAT
>CAYTRF010000225.1:0-3621 GCA_964440065.1 uncultured Cocleimonas sp.
GTAGAAAAACGCTTTAAGAAGTCGTATTCCACATAATTTCAACGGTACGGCGACCCCACTTAAAAGCTTTGCGCTTATTCATTCCCATGTAGATGTCGATCTTCTTTCTCCAGCGCTTATTCATTTTATCAAGAACAGCGTACTCTCCATCCAAACCTTTAATACGAACCATTTGACCGTGTTTTAACCCATAAACTTTCAGTAGGTCACGAGAAACTGCAATGACTTTCATACCAGGATGAAGACGATCACCCCATGCTGCAATATTTGGGGTGCTATCAGTTTGAGCCACATGAGAAGTATAAGCAGTAGCAGTAACTCGTAGGCGGTTACTATAAGACTTATTTTCAGAAGCATTAAATGAAGCTTTAACTAATACAGGCTTACTGACTTTTTTGGAAGCTTCACTATTTAACAACGACTGGTAAACAGCATTCATCATTATGAGATCTTGTTTTTTCAGCTCAGCATTTCTACTTTGAGGAGAAGCACTAACAGAAAAAGAAACCATCACAAATAGCAGTGCAATTACAATTCCTTTTGAATTCTTAGTAATCATGTTATTTAATCTGTCCTAACAGAGCCTTTTAAATAAGGCATATATCTTAAAGTTGGCGAATATTAGCAAATAATGATTTACTAATAAAGCTTTTTCTTACTTTTAGTGCTTTTCACCAAATGTTCTCTGTAGACAGCATCAATCCCGATTTGTTCTTAACATTTCTTTATGAGAGAATTGCGATACAAAAATACTTGGATAAATATTATGATTTTGACGCAAGGATGGCTTTCAAAACTCAGTTTCTTATCAACTATTAGAATTACTGTAATTAGTTTTTTTGCAGTTTTAGCATTGTCTGCTTGTGGAGGTGATAGTGATGAAATAAAAAGTGAAGCTGTAAATGAAAAAACGATAGTATTATCAGAGAATGGCGTAGGCCCAATAAATGCTACCACCTCTTTTAATATGCACCAGATGACGCTGGCATTCAGTAATTACAGTGTAGTAGAAGAACTAAATTACCAATCAGGAAATCCTTTCCCTGTTATTAGAGTTTCAGAAGGTGTGAAGACTATAATGACAATTATCCCAGACGCCTCACAAAAGAATATTTACTCCATTATTGTGGAAGACAATGTTATTTCTAACAGCCTTGGGCATCATTTGGGTACAATATATAGTGATGTTTACTCTTTTGGTCAAACCGAAGATTGTCAGGTTGGGTCACAAGATATGGCAGGAAAAGTAATATGCTACGCACCTAAGACCCCTAATATTCTATATGTTTTTAATGGTAAGAAATCAAATGCCAATGTAGCAATCCCACCAGCGGAAGTATTACAGAACTGGGTTTTAGAATCTCTCATCTGGCGCCCAAAACAATAAGTTGAAAACTAAATGATACTGAAAATAGTTTTCTTGTAGTGACAGGGGCCAATCTCTATTTCTTAAAAAGGCTGAACATCAATATGAAGCAACTTTTAGGAATATTTCTCTTGTTAGTTTTATCATCATGCGTTGGAGTAAAAACTAAACCAATAACAGTAGCCCCTGCTACGCTTGCAAAAATTCCCAGTAGTTGTAAAGATCCACAAAAAAAGTATCAACCGATTAGTACCATACTCTCTAAGGGTGCTTACAATACTAAAGCACAAACCTATCAGCCTATAATAAGTTCCAAAGGGTTTATCTCAACTGATTTTGATGGCAATGATTATATTGATCTAATTTTTATAGAACGACATGAATCAGACATACGATTAATCAGTTGTATTAATTCAAAACGAAAAATAATGCCGTTTAAAATCCATGAAACTAACAAAGCAGACTTTCAAACTATTTCAGAATCTATCCGAGTCGATGGTAAAAGTTTAATTTTGAGTATTAACCGACACGAGCATAACTGGGGCAGTGATTCTGAAACAAGTCACTATCAGTATCATCGCGGTAAATTTATTCTGGAAAAACGAGAGATTATTTCAAGCAGTGGTGATGGAATGCGTAGTGACACTTATGCATTTTATGATTTTGTAAAAAAGCGCTTCAAAACTTCAAGCACCTGTGGGAGTTTAGAAGAGGGTTGTAAACCACGAACTTTAAAAGGAAGAATAATTCCTTCTGCCATTTCAGCAACATTATCAAATAAAAATAAAGGCTACGCGCGTTTGGTACCAGAGTAGCTATTTGAGACCTTCACTGACTCGTGCAAAGGTCTCAACTTATTAAGTTAGTTACAAATCATTAATACACCCCCCGACTAGAATTTATGCAGAGCTCTCGTTGATTTTTTAGCGTTTGAATTTAAGCAATAAGTTCTTTAATAATACTAACCGCCACTGCTGCACCTTCATCCCAACACAGCCCCGAAATATTCACCGCGTTCGGTGCCTTGCCTGCAACATAAAAAAAAGGATTTCTGCCTTCTTCAGGTGATAATTGACGAATATTTCCTGCTGCATAATAAACAGGGTCAGAACAGCACCCAAACTGATTCACTTTAGGACTAAAAGTTTCAGGGTCAAACTCAAGATGACTCATACGAACAAGGCTGGACTCAGGCGTAAACTGTCCCGTGAACAAAACACCATCACAATCAATCGATTTTCGGATACCTCGATCATTTTCTAAAACCACTGACTCTACGCGTTGATTACCGATAATTTTATGTATTTTAGTACCAAGAAATAATTTAGTACCAAAAACTAAAGCGCCATAGTGTATTGGCCAGCGCACACTAGGTTTTAAATTTTCTTCAATCATTGCGACGGGTTTTATGCCACCTTTTCGGCACGTTAATAATGCCGAGAAACTGACAATTTCAGTGCCAACAATCAACGGGCGCTGAAAAGGAACCTTGTTTTTTAAATAGACCATGCCTTGTAAAGCGCCAGTATTATAAATTCCTAGTGCCCGATCACCTGAAACAAAACGTGCGGAGCGTGGCTTTTCTCTTGTTCCCGTGGCAATAAGAACACGCTTTGTATTGAGCTGATAAATACCTTTTTGAGAAACTAAATTTAATTTTCCGCCCTCACCTAAAGCGGTAACAGTCGTTGATATTCGAATATCAATACCAAGACTTTGTGCCTCGGCGATATTGTTGTTTGCATATTGAATGCCAGTAAGAATGCGTTTGTATTTTTTAAAGCCAAAAGCGATATGGCCACAGTGTCTTGGAATTCCGCCTGCCTCAGTTTCACGTTCAATAACAATAACTTTATTGATACCTGCTTTTTTGAGTGTAATAGCTGCCGATAAACCTGCAGGGCCTGAACCAATGATGGCGACATCGCAGTTTTCCTCAGGGATTATAGATGCAACAGAAGAGGATCCTCTACTCATTAAGAGTCTCCTTTTCAATAGAAAGTCCTTCCACAAACTTGCCATCGGTCAATTCGGCCAAACGAGCAGAGCAATAAAAACCCTGACATTGCCCCATGGTTATTCGGGTTCGCCTTTTTAAGCCTTCAACGCTCCCTGCAGGCAAAATAGCTTTCATCGCATTTTCGATTTCACGTTTAGTCACCATTTCACAATGACAGACCACTTCATCGCCCCCAGGTTTTTGCCAATCGCGTTCTACATGCTCAGCTAGATTCGGCATGGTTGGAATAGTTGGG
>CAYTRF010000226.1:0-3614 GCA_964440065.1 uncultured Cocleimonas sp.
AACCTCATGATGTCCCCAATTATTTTGATTATGTTTTTCTTTTACAGAAATTATAGGTTTATATATATCATTCTTTGAATTAACCGAAGCTGAACGTCAGGTTAAAACTTGGGGCGGTATCGATAATGCCCTGTAATCTGCATAGTAAATAAAATGTCCTCAAGTTTTGGACCTTTCCCTATATTGTGAACAATCAATGGTCTCTTTTTATCATCACTCACTTGGTTAGTGATAATACCTATATGGTGCGTGTCTGCTGTGATATCCCAAGTGACTATATCACCAGGTCGATAATCATTGGGATTATTGGTGCGGGGTAGCGCCATGCCATGCCGAGCAAAAAATACTCTTAAATTGAGTACTCGCCTGTGGTCAATATTAGGGTCTGCTTGTGAGAGCTCCCATTTGGGTAAATTGGGATAGACAGAAAAGTTTCGTGACATATCGTCAAAAACGCGTTGTTGCAAATCAATTCCTAATTTTCGATAAGAACGAATAACCACATCGGTACAAACACCAATGTTTTGCGGTACGTCTCCCCATGGAAAACTGATTTCTCGATAGCTTCCATCATATGTGATTTTATGTTGAAGGCGCTCTAAAGCCGCCTCAACTAAGTTATATGAAAAAAGAGTATCATCAAATAGTTGATTTTCGTTTGTGTTAGCATTGGAAATTTGAAAAGGGATGAATAGTGACAATAGGATGAGTGTTTTATTAAGTTTCATTGATTCCTGAGTTTATCTGTATATTAAAGATTACTAATGTTATGTTATTTGTTAAAATAGGCCAGTTATCACTCTTTATTGGAATGAATTTTGTCGCATATTATAAATAAAGGACACTGTTTATCATGTCCAGTTCGTCAAAATAGTATTTTTTCTGATATTCCAGAAGAAATATTAGAAGAGACTATAAAAGATTTTCATACGTCGGTAATGACCTTTGCTCAAGGTGAGTCAATTTTTCATCAGTATGATGATAGCTCTAAAAGTGCCTATACTCTACGTAAAGGTTTGATAAAAATAACAAAAAGCTTACCTGATGGACGTGTGCAAATAATGCGCGTTTTAGTTGCGGGAGACTTGTTTGGTTTTGACGGCCTAGCAAATGAGCCTTATAACCATACTGCTACAGCACTAACCGATTGTGAGATTTGCCGATTGCCATTGGTTGATCTCGCCGCTTTACGCTCGAAGAGTAATGAAGTTGATCATTCAACTATGGCTAGATTAATTAGAAATTTGCGTCAAACAGAAGATATGTTACTAGAATTGGGTGCAAAAAAAGCATCAGAGAAACTAGCAAGTTTTATCCTCAATTTAAGCCAATCTGATAAAAATTTAAGCTTAAATACTGTGGATAGCACACAGTGGGTTCGTTTACCATTGTCGAGAAGTGAAATAGGATCCTTATTAGGATTAACCATCGAAACGGTAAGTCGTTTCTTTTCGGATTGGAAACGTAAAGGTTTCATTAAGGAATTAAAGGGTAGTATTCAGGTTATTGATGCTAAGGGTTTGAAAGAATCAGCCTGTAGTGAAGGTTCATGCGAATAATAAAATCGAAAATATAAAAGATGAAGTTAGATCAACCATTAAAAATATTTCCAACAGGGATGCATCCTTGCTCATACTTGCCTGGCTTAATTGCCAGAAACGCAGTGGTGGATCCTGAATTTGAAATGACACCAAAAGTATATGATTACTTAATTCAAAATGGTTTTCGTCGCAGTGGTGATCAAGTCTACCGACCTTACTGTCATACCTGTGAAGAATGCATTACTACCCGCATACCAGTAGACCAATTTAAAAGAAGCCGAAGTCAAAAAAGAACGTGGCGACAAAATCAAGATTTACACGTCGAAGTACATCATGGAGAATTTCGTGATGAATATTTGCCTTTATATCAGCGCTATTTAGAACACCATCATGCCAGCACGGATTTTGAAGGTGTAGAAAAGTTTCTTTTAGCTGATTGGTGTGATATTCAATTTATTGAATTTTATACCGTGCAAGATGGTGAACAAATATTAATTGGTGTAGCGGTAACAGACGTGATTAAGTCTGGGTTTTCTGCGGTATATACCTTTTTTGATCCAGTAGAAAGCACTCGCAGAAGCTTGGGCGTTTATGCCGTTCTGTGGCAAATTGAGTACGCTAAAAAGCAGCAGCTTGAATATGTCTATCCAGGTTTTTGGATTAAAGGTTGCCGTAAAATGAACTATAAAACTCGCTATCAACCTATCGAAGGCTTACAGCGTGGTAAGTGGATAGCGCTTGAAAAAGACCTTTAAAAGACTGTTACTTTTAATCTCCCTCGCTACCTTTGCACTGAGTGCCTTCTCCGTATTGCAACATTGGCAATACCAAGAAACCTTCGTTGATATCACTAAAACGCTAAAACTCAACGTTGATGGTTCACAAATCGAAGCTGAAATCGTAGCGGCTATTCAAACATCAGAATTCGATGATGCGAGAATGTACTTGGAAATTGCTAAGGATAATAACTATCAAATCAACTTTCAAAAATACCAAGATGAAATCCTACGAAAAGACACGCAACTAAAGAAAATCACACATCAAGTTAGTAACTTTGTTTCAGGTTTTGCTAAGGGTAAAGGCAGTGATATGGCAGGCCTTGCTGGTGCTGTCACTGCTGATTTTACGGTGGTTGGAGATGTTCGAGATTTACGGCAAGAGTATAAAAATCACTCTGATGACAAAAATGTTAATGAATTGATTGTTTTGTTATCAGGTGTCGGTGTTGGCTTGACGGCATTAACGGTGAGTTCAATGGGCACGGCAGCACCTGCTAAAACAGGAATATCTGTTATCAAAGTAGCCGTTAAAATGAAAAAAATCACTGCTAGATTTCAAAAACAACTATTAAAACTGGCCAGAAAAGTATTCGATTGGTCCGTTTTTAGGCGTTTAATCAAGCAAGATAATAGCATTAAGAATATTCGTTTAGCCGCAAAACAAGCCTATAAACCAAAAGCTATCAAACCGTTAAAAACTATTGCAAAGCAGATAAACAATATTCGAAAATCCACCTCAACCATTGATACGCTACATTTACTCAAGTACGTAGAAAATAGCGATGATTTAAGACGCTTGGAAAAAATTAGTCTAAAACAGGGTTCTAAAACCAAAGGTTTAATGAAGCTAGTGGGAAAAGGAGTGTTGGGAACGGTTAGAGTACTTCGCAAAACAGCGGCTTTAATTTTTAGTATTTTTAGTGCGATTTTATCAGGATTTATTGGATTGTCTTTACTGGTTTTCCGTAGGGTTTATTAGCTTGTTTCTATAAAACAACACCGAAGTGGGTAAAGCGAGATAAAGTTGAAGCGATAGCGACGACTACCCGTAGGGGGAATAAAATGAGAGCTTTGCATAAATTCTAGTATCGTTTTTAAACAACAAAACGAGCTATCATTCAAAGTGGGGGGGTGTGCTTTTAATACATCTTTCTAGTATAAAAGCCATATTGTAACCAATATGGCTTTTTACGTATTTATAGGTCATTTTTTAGATTACAGTTGTGACATCGAATTATGAAAATTTATTTAAAAGCACTAGGTTGTCGTCTCAATGAAGCAGAGCTAGAGCAAT
>CAYTRF010000227.1:0-3609 GCA_964440065.1 uncultured Cocleimonas sp.
GCAGTGAATTTTTAGTCATTTTTACTCGTCATCTGATTCGTGCAAAGGTCTCATATTATATTATGGCATCTTTATTAAATTTCAAGAAGCCAAACGAGGTAATTCTATCGTGTTCAATGATGACAGTCCAAAATTTATTGATTTAAATTGATTAAAAGTACACCCCCCCACTTTTCCTTGATTTTTTTACCCTATTGATAGCGGTCTACTTGCTTCAAACACCAATTCGACTTATTCAGATCATTGTTTTTTTGTAAGAATACAAGTAGTTGATAAAAGTAAATTGTAAAAAATGATAAATTTTGTACATAATACATCCTCAACCATCCATTACGCATACTACTTTACTACCTGATTCACGTAGTGTTGCACGTAAAATGGGTTTCTATGATGAGATGGACACCAATTTAGAGTAGTTTGTGAAATTATTTAATAGTCCCTGCAAAGGTGATAAAAATGCATTTTTATTAGAGCGATTACCGAAAACAAGCAAAGGTGATTTACGCGCATGGGACGCCGCTGATGAATTACTTTTGGAGCATGTTTGTAATGAGGTTTTAACGATAAATAAAAAACTAGCTAGTCCCATTCTCATCATTAATGATGCTTTTGGCGCATTAGCCGTTGGTTTACATCAATCTAAAATCCATAGCTGGTCTGATTCAGCAACCAGCCATTTCGCCACTGAAAATAATTTTAAAATTAATCAGCTTTCTCTGTCTCATTACCATGCGATTCCATCAACAGATAAGTTAACCGTTCAGTACGATTTAGTGCTAATTAAAATACCTAAAACCCTTGCGTTGCTAGAAGATTTACTGTGCCGATTGAAATCCAATATTCATAGCGACACGCTCATTATTGCTAGCGCCATGACAAAGCATATCCACACCTCAACCTTAAAACAGTTCGAGAAAATCATTGGTGTTACTAAAACCTCACGGGCTACTAAGAAGGCTCGACTTATCTTTGCAACTAACGATGACTCGCTTACTCACTCATCGCCATACCCCAAAGACTTTCAGGATCAACAGTTTGATTTAAACCTAAATAATCATGCCAATGTTTTTTCAAAAGATCATTTAGATATCGGCACACGTTTTTTACTGGAACAACTAAAAAACTGCCCACCATCCAATCACATCATAGATTTAGCCTGTGGTAATGGCGCTCTGGGCATAGTCGCCCAACGTCTGCAACCTAAAGCTCAGCTTAGTTTTGTTGATGAATCTTATATGGCCATTGCTTCGGCAAAAGAAAATGTAGGAAGCGCATCAGAAAAAAATAATAGTGAGTTTTATATTAGTGATAGCTTGAACCAAGTTGATTTTGAATCTAATTCTGTAAAACCTGATTTGATTCTATGTAATCCACCGTTTCATCAAGCCCATAGCATGGGGGATCATATTGCATGGCAGATGTTTAAACAAAGTCGTGATGTGTTACAAAATAACGGTGAACTTTGGGTGGTTGGCAACCGTCATCTTGCTTATCACATTAAAATGAAAAAGTTATTTGGGAATTGTAGAAACGTAGCTGGAAATAAGAAGTTTGTAGTTTTGGCTGCGGTTAAAGGAACCTCTGATTAACAACAGCTCCCATAACATTCTGTAAACCTCTAAGGCATCATATTTTTATCGGTCAAACTCAACGCGTTTGCCATTTTCTCCACTGCGGACTTTATTATTTATATAGACTAAATTACCATTAACAATCGTTGCATGAATGCTGGACCTAAATGTATTTCCTTCATAAGGGGACCAACCCGCCTTAGAGATAATATCCTCTTTTCCAGGTGTAAAGTCCTTGTCAAAATCAACGGCGACAAGGTCTGCCCAATAACCTTCGCGGATATAGCCACGATCCTTCATTTTAAAGACATCCGCAACAGAATGGCTAGTTTTATCAATCAAATTTTGTAAGCTAAGTATTCCATCGTGGTAATGTTCTAGTAGAGAAAGCAATGTACATTGCGAGGTAGGCACCCCGGAATATACATCAAAATAGTTCCCCTGTTTTTCATCTTTAGTTAATAAAATATGATTGCTAGAAATACAATCCAACCGTCCATCCATCAAACCTTGAAATAACCCCGCTCTATCTATTTCTGTTTTAATAGCAGGATTACATTTAATCAGTGCTCCCTTTTTAGCGTAATCAGCTACCGTGAAATCTAGGTAGTGAGCCGCAACTTCGGCAGTAATTAATTTATCTTTAGACGGATCATTAGATAGCAATTCTACTTCTTTAGCGGTAGAAATATGAAGCAAATGGAGGCGTGCATCGTGTGCTTTTGCCAACTCTACCATTAAAGATGAGGCACTGTAACAAGCCTCTTCTGATCGAACTTTAGGGTGCAGTTCCATTGGAATATTATCACCGTGAATTTGGCGATAGCTTTCTTCATTCTCAACAATAATAGGGGTATTTTCACAGTGCGCGGCGATTAATAGGGGTGAACTTTCAAATATGGAATTTAAAACGCTTATATCATCGACTAATAATTCACCTCTGGTTCCACTCATTGCTATTTTTAAGCCACAGCATAATGTTGGTTTGATCAACTTTAATTCATCTAAATTTTTATTCGTGGCACTATGATAAAAAGAATAGTTTGCTAAGGATTTTTCTGAAGCTAGCGCCATCTTCTCTTTTAAAATTTTATTAGTCACAATCGTTGTATTAAGATAATGATCATTTGAAGCACTAAAAAATGTAGTAACACCACCGGCAACAGCAGCCCGAGATTCCGAGTGAATATCGCCTTTGCCCTTATCTAAACCTTTACCCTCACAATCATTTTGTAAATAGTCATCTGGAAACTGCACATGGCTATCAATCATTCCTGGCAGTAAATGCTTCCCCTTTAAATCAAGAACTTTAGAAACTTTCATGGATGAAAGGTCTCTGGCAATTTTTTCTATCCGTCCACCACGAATATAGACATCCGCTTGAATTTCTCTGTTTTCTTGAACTAATTTGGCATTGAGTATTAAAAGAGTACTCATCGTATCCTGTCTAAGGTGATGAAAGTATAGGAATGGGGGTTTTTGTCATCGGCAGAATTCTCAATTCGTTCAATTTCATTCCAATCATACTGAGTGTAGTCAGGGAAAAAAGTATCACCTTCAAATTTTTCTTCAATAAGGGTCAAGTAAAGTCGATCCGCTTTTTCTAAAAATGTATTATAAAGATGAGCGCCACCTGTTATAAAAACCTCATCAACATTTTCTTGTGAGCGACGCGCTAAGTTAAGTGCATCTTCGAGTGAATTGACCACGCTACAACCTTCGATGATCAAATCCGTATTGCGACTTAGAATAATATTTAATCGCCCAGGAAGCGGAAAGCCGATTGAATCATAGGTTTTCCTACCCATTAAAATTGGGCTTCCTAATGTGGTCTTTTTGAACCATTGTAAATCGGCTGGCAAATGCCACGGCATTTGGTTGTCTTTACCAATAACACGGTTTTGGCTCATTGCAGCTATCATGGATAGTTTCATATTAACTTCTGCTGATCAGAATATAAATAATGAGTAGAGAGTACACCCTCCCACTTTGAATGATAGCTCGTTTTCGTTGTTTGAAAACGATACTAGAATTTATG
>CAYTRF010000228.1:0-3583 GCA_964440065.1 uncultured Cocleimonas sp.
AAGCAAGCTGTATTCAATAAAACGACAGCTTGCTAAAAACTGGGAAAGTATGCTTTTATAGCGTTACTAATTAAATAGTAGATAAAGACCATGGATAAGCAAACCCAATTAGAAATCGAAGCTGCTTCGTGGCGCAAAATGTTAGGCCACTTTCAAAAACGGAGTGATGTGCAAAATATTGATCTAATGAATATGGCAGGATTTTGTCGTAACTGTTTTGCCAAGTGGTATCTGGGTGAAGCGAATGCACGTGGTGTGGAAATGGATTATGATCAAGCGCGTGAAGTTATTTACGGCATGACTTACGATGAGTGGAAAGAGACGCATCAAGTAAAAGCAACTGATAATCAGATGTCGCAATTCAATGAAATTAAATGGGGCGAAGATACCACTGAATGAACCGCTAATCTATTTCATGCTTAATTCAACCAGAGACTAGTCTTCTTAATTATCTTCAGAGATAGCCGTTCGCTCATCATTTACTACCCAATTATCACCACTTAAAGAATAAATCCGAACACTTTTTAAATCATCTTTATTGTCTGTATCACCGTTAAAACGTAAATCCAATAAAGTACCATCGGTGATACTACCCTCCAAGAGAACATATAGACTATATTCTGAGTCACTGGAATCACTATAATCTATCCGAACAACATTACTATAAGTTGATTGTTTGAATATGCCATTTTGGGGTGCATCACTATTTTTTGTTAAAGTGAATGTTCCATCGTTATCACCATCAAACTTTAAGACTTCCTCGTCACCATTTTCAAGTTCAAGAGTAATTGTTTTATCAGAGAATTGTGCAAATCGAAGTGATATCGGTTTGATTAACTCGCCTTCGATCCGTGCATTGTTGAGCGCCCCATTTGTGCAAGAAACACTTGAGTCAAATCTGAAATCATCAGGTTCTTCGGTTTTTGTTGTTGTACAAGTTACGCCATTAGGATAGCTGACTTGTAGCGTATCGTTTACCAATTCCCAAGCATAATCCCCAAAGGTTGCTTCATTGGCATTGTTATTTATAAAGGAAATTACTTTTAGTTCGCTACCTAGTTGGTCAACTCTGAGTATAAAGCCATCTTTAATATCACGCCTAAGAAGTTCATCTGAAAATAGAATTTTATTGCTTAGGTCGGCGCTGATAAACTTTAAATTCGAGTCAGAACTGTTATCTGTGCTGGTATCAAGATCAAGTCCTTGGCAAGCAATCAACAGGAAGGAAGTCAGAATTAAAGTGATGTATTTCATAGCAATCGTAATGGTATAAATAAGTTGGCTGATGTTAACTAAATTGACCTTAGTATGCAAAGGTCTCAGGTTATTTAAAGTGTTGTTAAATCAATGCTCCAGCCTAGTTTATTCCTTAATATATGGAAATAATCATAGCTTTTGGGGTGCATTATTTGTAGTTGATGGGCTTTGTGCCTTATTTCTACTCTGTCCCCAGCACGTAAATTGATATTGGCTTGACCATCAAAAGATACTCGTGCATTTACGTTACGACTTTCGCATAAGCTAATATTAATTTTACTCTCATTGCTGACCACAATGGGGCGATTACTTAATGTGTGTGGGCAAATTGGCACAAGTACCACCGCATCCAACCCTGGGTGAAGTATAGGGCCGCCGCCAGATAATGAGTAGGCGGTAGAGCCGGTTGGTGTGGCAACTACAATACCATCAGCGCGTTGCGTGTTGACAAAGTGCTCATTAATATAGGTAGTGAATTCAATCATGCGAATATCATTTCTCACATGCATTACCACATCATTGAGTGCAATACCTTTGCCCAGTTTTTTTTCGCCACGATAAACTTCAGCAGATAATAGGGAGCGGGTTTCAAGCGTATATTCACCGTTGAGCATCAAGGTGAGTTGCTCGGTAATTTCATTGGGTGATATATCGACTAGAAAGCCTAAACGACCAAGATTTATACCAATAACAGGAATGTTTTTGTCACTCAATAGTCGCCCCGCCTTTAGCAAGGTTCCATCACCACCAACCACAATCGCTAAGTCAATACAGTTACAAAACTCCTTGCTACTCATAACAGGAATATTAAGGTAGTTGGCTGCACTTTTTTCAGCAACAATATTGAAATTTTCAGTTTTTAAAAAATTGTGGAGTGTTGTTAATGTCTTCTCAATACGATCATCATTTTCTTTACAAAATATACCAATGGTTGAAAATTTTTTCATACACCTCTGCCTGTATGCAACTACAATATGTGTCTTATATTAACTCTAAAAAAATAATAATGCAGAACAAACCTTCAGTTCTTACGGGTAATTTCTTAATGGTGCTTACCGCAGCTATTTGGGGTTTTACCTTTGTGGCTCAAAAAACAGGAATGGATCATCTCGGGCCATTTATGTTTAATGCTATCCGCTTTTTTATTGGGGCCACTTGTTTGGTGCTTCTATTGCGTTGGTTTAGAGGCCAAAAGTTAAACCATAAGGGTTTGCTGTGGGGTATTGCAATGGGTGTAGTGCTTGTTTTTGGAGCCATGTTACAACAGATTGGGCTGATTGAAACAACGGCGGGTAAAGGCGCCTTTATTACGGTCATTTATATTTTATTGGTCCCTGTCTTTTTATCTTTTGCCGGTAATAAGCTCCCCATTCAAATCTGGCCGGCAGCATTCTTGGTGTTGTATGGTTTATATTTAATTAATATTAGAACGGGTGACTTAAGCGGCATAAATAATGGTGATTATTGGGTTCTGGCTTCCGCAATATTCTGGGCTTTTCATATTTTAGTGATAGAAAAAGCGGTTAAACATCATGATCCGTTACGATTATCTATTGTGCAATTCTACACCTGTTCATTTTTAGCTTTGCTAGGTGCATTCATTTTTGAACCTGTGATTTTAAATGATATTTGGGTGGGCGTGAAAGGCGCTTGGTTAGAAGTTGCCTATGCCGGTATGGCAGCAACGGCTATTGCTTACACCTTACAAGTTGTTGCTCAAAAATCAGTGCCTTCTCATAAGGCTGCATTGGTGCTTTCTTTAGAAGCGGTATTTGGTGTCATTGGTGGTGTGTGGCTTTTGGGTGAAGATTTAACGCCTAGAATGTTACTGGGATTTTCCTTAATGTTTGCTGGGATTATTTTGGCGCAGTGGCGGTTTAAGAAAAGGCAACCATTTATTACCGAAAAATAGTTACTTACCAAACAACTGCTTTTTAATATTCCCCCATACAAACCGTTTCAAGGAATACCAATCAAATCGCGCAATTTCCATATCACCCACCATTAAATCATGCGCTTGATTATAAGTATGAAAACCCAACGAGCCAAAGTCCGCTTCTAAAGTTTTTACTCGTTCTTCCTTGTAGCCATTTTCGATTTGGATGATTTTATTGATATGTACTTTGTGTCCATAGCGTTTCCCACAGTTTTGGGAAACACGAAAAACATCGCCATCTTTATGGATAAAGTGCCCTGCCATTCGAGCATTGTTCACATCACTAATGACAGGTTGATCGTAGAGTTTTGTAAAAGGTTCATTGAAAAGATCAGATGATTTATAAATGGCTAACTCATCATTAAAGTCATCCCCTTTTTCTATTATGGA
>CAYTRF010000229.1:0-3582 GCA_964440065.1 uncultured Cocleimonas sp.
GATAATTTACTCAAGTCATTCTCAAAAACTTATTCAGAACAGCAGTTAGTCGATTCAGGCTTATTGATAAAAAAAGACGATGGTAAAACTTACGACCGTTATCGTGATCGTATTATGTTTCCGATCCGCAATCGTAAAGGACAAGTGATTGGCTTTGGTGGACGTGTTTTAGGGGATGATTTACCTAAATACATTAATTCACCAGAAACTAGTGTATTCCATAAAGGATCTGAGCTATATGGGTTTTATGAGGCACGCTTAAACACCCAAAAACTTGAGCGTATTGTAGTGGTCGAAGGCTATATGGATGTGATTGCGTTGGCTCAATTTGGTGTTTCCTACGCAGTTGCCACGCTCGGTACAGCCACAACACAAGATCATATAATCCAACTCTTTAGAGCAGTTCCAGAAATTATATTTTGTTTCGATGGGGATAGAGCAGGGCGCGAAGCAGCTTGGCGTGCGCTGGAAAATGCCATTCCCGTGATTCAAGACAGCAAAGAAATTAAATTCTTGTTTTTGCCCGATGGTGAGGATCCCGATACTCAAATCCGACACATTGGCAAAGATGCCTTTGAAGCATCATTTGAAAAGGCGCAATCACTGACTTCTTATTTTACTGAGAACTTGCATCAACGATTTAATATTTCATCCGATGAGGGCAAGGTACGTTTTTTAGGTGAGGCTTCTAAACTGTTAAAGAAAATGCCTGATACCCTGATAAAAGATCAGTTGTTAAAACGTCTTTCTGAAAAAACTAATATTGATGTGAAAACCTTATCCAAAAGAAACTTGGTTAATGATTTTGATTCAAGTCAGCAAAATGCTCATTTTAGGACACAATCTCGCGTGAGTAATCGTGAAGTTCGCCAAACACCAGTACGGTATGCAATCTGTTTACTGTTAAATAAACCTGATTTAGTACAGTTTATCGACAATTTTGAACAAATTGCACTTTCAGAACTGCCAGGATCGAATTTATTGACTACACTCATTGAAGCTATTCAAGAGAACCCGAAAATTAATGCGGCGGCTTTTTTGGAACGATGGAGAGATTCTGAATTTGAAGCTCCGTTAACCCATTTAATGACGTGGCAGCCTAAGTCAGATGAGGAAAGCGTTCTACGTAAAGAATTACAAGGTTGTGTTGAACAAATCAATGAGAAAGGTATTGAGATTAGATTGCAAAACTTTACTCATAAAGCTCAAAAAGTCGGTTTAGATGGTTTTACTGACCAAGAAAAAATTGAATATGTGTCGCTAAACAATGAATTTAAGATGTTAAAAAGAAAAAGATACGATAAAAATAACCCATAGGTTTTTTTTTGTGTATTTGCCCATATTATTGTTGGCAGACTCAAATTTAGTTTGTAGTTAATTTTTAAACATATACATTGACCCTCCCATAGTGAATAGATTGTGACTTATAAAACAATGCTATAATGGTCGATTAATATTTTTAAGCCTAAACCCTATTTATAGTTGCCTCATTTAAATAGATTTTTTATGAAAAATCAGGTGTACAGGTGCGAATAAAAGTTTATGACCAGTAAAAAAACAAAGAAACAAAAGACGGCAGTAGAAGATGTGAGTGAAAGTACATCTTCAGAAGCGACAGAATCTACAGAGAACGATCAAGAACCAGCACAAGGTGAATCAAGTTTAAAAATGTTGATTACTAAGGGTAAGGAGCAAGGCTACTTAACCTATGCTGAGGTAAATGATCACCTACCAGACTCTATCGTTGATCCTGAACAAATAGATCAAATTGTTACCATGATTGGTGACATGGGTATCAAGGTATTTGAAAAAGCTCCTGATGAAGATACCTTGATTCTTAATGAAGAGTCAAATGAAGCTGATGATGAAGTAGCCGAAGCTGCTGCTGCTGTTCTCACGAGTGTTGATAATGATTTTGGTCGCACAACTGACCCAGTTCGTATGTATATGCGTGAAATGGGAACCGTTGAGTTATTGACGCGGGAAGGTGAAATTGAAATTGCCATTCGTATCGAAGAAGGCCTGTACGAAGTGCTAACTGCTTTGTCTTTTTTCCCCGCATCAGCTGCTTACCTTTTGGAGTTTTACTCAAAAGTTGAAGCAGAAGAAAAACGCTTAACCGATTTAGTTATTGATTATGTTGACCCTGATGCCGAACGTCATGTGATTCCTGAGCCTGCTCCCATTGTTACCGCTGAAACTAAAGCAGCTGAAGCAGAGAAAAAAGCGGCTGAAGCAAAAGAAAAAGGTGATGACGAAGAAGATGAAGAAGAAGAGGATTTAGGTCCAGACCCTGAGATTGCTCAAGAGAAGTTTACCGAGCTTAATGAACTTTATGTACAAGCTTGTCAAGCCTGTGAAAATAAAGACCACGATGAATATTTGAATGTTCGTACAAAGCAAAGCCGTAAGGTATTAGAATTTAAACTAACTACTCCTATTATTTTGACTTTAGGTGAGCAGTTACACAATATTCTAAACCGCATTCGTGGATATGAACGTCAAATAATGAAGCTTTGTGTGCAAAAAGCAGCAATGCCACGTAGAGACTTCATAACTAGCTTCCCCCAAAGTGAAACAGACCTTACTTGGTTGGATAGTTATATTGCTGATAACCCTAGTTTTTCTGAGGCTATCGAAGAATTTAGAGATGATGTTCTTTTTCATCAGAAGCTACTCATTAAAGTTGAGCAAGAAACTGGGCTTTCCATTACCCAGATTAAAGAAATAAATCGAACTGTTTCTGTAGGCGAGGCAAAAGCACGTAGGGCTAAGAAAGAAATGGTTGAGGCCAATCTACGTTTAGTCATCTCAATTGCTAAGAAATACACAAACCGTGGCTTACAATTCCTTGATCTTATTCAAGAAGGTAATATCGGATTGATGAAAGCGGTGGATAAATTTGAATACCGTCGTGGTTACAAGTTTTCAACCTATGCTACATGGTGGATACGCCAAGCAATCACTCGTTCCATTGCAGATCAGGCACGTACTATTCGTATTCCAGTTCACATGATTGAGACAATCAATAAACTCAATCGGATTTCTCGTAAACTGCTTCAAGAAAAAGGTCGTGAAGGTACACCTGAAGAGTTAGCCATTGAAATGGAAATGCCAGAAGATAAGGTTCGCAAAGTAATGAAAATTGCTAAAGAGCCGATTTCAATGGAAACCCCTATTGGAGATGATGAAGATTCATCGTTGGGAGATTTTATTGAAGATGGAAATGTGAAGTCACCAGTTGATTCTGCAACCTCTACAGGCTTAGGTGAAAGCACCCGAGATGTATTAAGTAGTTTGACTCCTCGCGAAGCAAAAGTACTTCGTATGCGCTTTGGGATCGATATGAATACCGACCATACGCTGGAAGAAGTTGGAAAACAGTTTGACGTAACACGCGAAAGAATCAGACAAATTGAAGCAAAAGCACTAAGAAAATTGCGTCATCCGAGCCGATCAGATATGCTACGCAGCTTCCTTGAAATGGATAAAGATATTGGTGCATCTTAATATCAAATCTAAACAGTTCTAAACTGTAATAAAACAAGGGCCTGTAGCTCAGTTGGTTAGAGCAGTAGACTC
>CAYTRF010000230.1:0-3573 GCA_964440065.1 uncultured Cocleimonas sp.
AGGCAAGCAAATCAAAGGTGTTGTTAAGAACCTTACCGATTATGGTGCGTTCATCGACTTGGGTGGCATTGATGGTTTACTACATATCACTGATATGGCTTGGAAACGTGTTAAGCATCCATCTGAAGTACTAGAAATTGGGTCTGAAATTGATTGTATGGTTCTTAAGTTTGATAAAGAAAAGAGCCGAGTATCACTTGGTCTTAAGCAATTGGGTGAAGATCCATGGCAAGATTTAGTACGTCGTTACCCTGTTAACACGCGCCTAGTGGGTAAAGTGAGTAACCTTACTGATTACGGTTGTTTCGTTGAAATCGAAGATGGTGTTGAAGGACTTGTTCATGTATCTGAAATGGATTGGAATAAGAACGTTAATCCAGCAAAAGTTGTTACATTAGGTGACGAAGTTGAAGTGATGATCCTTGAGATTGATGCTGATCGTCGTCGTATCTCTTTAGGTATGAAGCAGTGTAAAGCTAATCCTTGGGATGAGTTTGCTAAAACAGCCGCTAAAGGTGATCAGGTTAAAGGTGTTATTAAGTCAATCACTGACTTTGGTATCTTTATTGGTCTTGATGGTGGAATCGATGGTTTGGTACATCTTTCTGATATCTCTTGGAATATCCCGGGTGAAGAAGCAGTACGTGAATACAAGAAAGGTGATGAAGTTGAGGCCGTTATTTTAGCGGTTGACCCTGAGCGTGAGCGTATTTCTCTTGGTGTTAAGCAGATGGATCAAGATCCCTTCTCCTTATTCGTTGCGGCAAATGAAAAAGGCAGCATTGTAAAAGGTAAAGTTACTGAAGCTACTGCTAAGATGATCAAGATTGATTTAGGTGATAGCATCGAAGGTGTTTTACGTGCCTCTGAAATCTCACGTGATCGTGTTGAAGATGCAACGACTGTGTTTAGTGTTGGTGATGATGTTGAAGCGAAGTTTATGGGTATTGATCGTAAGACTCGTGCTATTAATTTATCCATCAAAGCAAAAGACTATGCTGATGAAGCTGAAGTACTTAAGGAATACAGTGGAAGTTCTGCTACTACGGGTACTTTGGGAGACATCTTCAAAGAGCAGCTTGATAAGTAACTATGAGCTACATCTATGCTACATCCATTAAGTAGCGTTAGTTTGTAATAAAGTAGATCGAAAAGCCGATTAAATTTTAATTTAATCGGCTTTTTTTATGCTTTTCAGTTGCTTATTAGAAATTGTGTACTATTATTTCACTGTTAACAGTTGTAAAATATGCTGGAAGGAACTGTTATAAAAATACCTATTAAACCGTGTCAATGGAGAAGGGAATGACCAAGTCTGAAATTATCAATATTATTTCGAGAAAGCAGAGTCATTTAAGCAGCAAAGATATAGAGGAATCCATTAAGAAATTATTGGATCAAATGAGTGACACATTAACCTCTGGTGAAAGAATTGAAATTCGTGGTTTTGGTAGTTTTTCACTGCATCATCGTTCAGCGAGAAATGGTCGCAACCCTAAAACAGGTGAGAAAGTATTTTTAACGGCTAAATACGTACCACACTTTAAGCCTGGCAAAGAACTACGAGAAAGAATCAATCAATCAAAAGACAAATACTCTATTCAAGAATAGTTTCATTTTAATTTTTCTTTAATATCATCTTAAACCCAATGTTTTGCAGTGGTACCAGTAAATGGTAGAACTACTTTTCCTATTATTACCTTTAGCTTTTTATTCTGGCTGGCGAGCAGCTCGAAAAAGTATTTTAAACAAACAAAAAAAACAAAAACAACTTTCTGGACACTTCGTAAAGGGTGTTAATTTTCTATTAAATGAAGAGCCTGATAAAGCGCTCGAAGTATTTCTAAACTATCCTGATATAGATGAGTACACCGCTGAAACGTATCAGTTGTTAGGTAATATGTTTCGTAATCGAGGTGAGGTGGATAGAGCGTTACGGATTCATCAGAATTTAATCGCTCGCGCTAACCTCGGCACTGATAAAAAGCAAAAAGCGATGTTTTCACTTGGCAATGACTTCTTTGCAGCGGGCATGCTTGATCGTGCTGAAAGTGTTTTCCAAGAGTTATTAAATGATACAAAATCGGTTCAAATAATTTCTAAATCATCCATTTGTCGTTCATTAAGAACAATTTATGAACAAACGCAAGAATGGGAAAAAGCAATTGAAGCAACTCATTGCTCAAAAGACTCAAAATCAACGTCAAGTGATGGGATTGATAATAATGCATTAATTGCACATTATTATTGTGAATTAGCGGATGAGGCCTTAGCTCAAGGAAACTTACATAAAGTCGATGAGGTCATGGTAAAAGCAAAATCAGTTTACAAACAATCGACAAGGCTGATGTGTTTAGAAGGCGATGTAGCATATCACCAAAAGAAGTACCGAAAAGCCATGAATCGATACCTTGTTGCAATCAAGAATGATAATCGACTTTTGAAAATGCTGGATAGTAAAATTGAAACTTGTGCTAAAGAAACTGATGCGATACCAAGTTTGCAAGATCACTTAATTAAGCTCTATAAGAAAAAGAAAGATAGGACGATTTTTGAAACGATTTTGTCATACTCTTTGAAATATGGCGCTTCTACTAAAGTCGACAAATTAATCGAGTCGGAATTAAATTCCGAGAAATTAAACATCGAATCTATTCATAAAGCGAGTGATTATATCGTTAATCAAACCAGTTCTATTGATAATGAAAAGGGATTGCAACTGGTCAATATATCATTAGATAAATATTTAGCAGGTGTTCCTGCATTTCACTGTAATCATTGCGGATATCGAATGAATGATTATTTATGGCGTTGTCCTGCTTGTCATCATTGGGATACAATAAATCACGCCTAAGTAGTAGGGACTACTCATATTACTCCTAAGCCTCGCCATTACCGCGTTGGAAAATCATTACTTACACTTGTAAGCTTCAAATTTTCCGCCTTGTACTGACGAGGCTTAGAAGCAATCTGAGCAGTCCTGTTGACATTCGAAATATTTTATATAGGAATACTATGTCTAGTAAGTTAATTATCGCTCTTGATTTTCCAACTGTGGAACAAGCTTTGAGTTTTGTTAAACCACTTAATCCACAGATGTGTAAGTTAAAAGTGGGTTTTGAATTATTCGTTGCTGCAGGACCTGATTTTGTTAAAAAATTAGTCGATCAAGGCTTTGATGTGTTTTTGGATTTGAAATTCCATGATATACCAAATACTGTAGCTTCAGCCTGTGTTAGTGCTTCTAATCTTGGGGTGTGGATGATGAATGTTCATGCTAGTGGTAGTGATAAAATGATGGCTAGCGCAAAACAAGCGCTAGTAGATTGTAATTCAAACTCTAAACTAATTGCTGTAACCGTTTTGACATCTATGGATGAGAGTCAGTTGACAGCCATAGGTGTTCAAAGTAATCCACAAGATTACGTAAAACATTTAGCTACTTTGACCAAAAAATCGGGGTTAGATGGCGTTGTTTGTTCTGCTCAAGAAGCTAAAATGTTAAGAGAGAACCTAGGAAATGATTTCTTGTTAGTCACTCCTGGTATCCGTCCAATAGATTCGTATATTGGG
>CAYTRF010000231.1:0-3562 GCA_964440065.1 uncultured Cocleimonas sp.
AGGGTGATGAAAAAAAGAGCGAGCCCAAGGGTGCCATAGACAAGCTGGAAAAGATGTGTGTAAGTGCGAGTTCTTCAAGCATGGGGTATTTACTTATTGATTAAATGCGGCTGATTATCGCATAGATCGTTTATGTATTTAACCAAACCCAAAAAAAAGCTCTGCACAAAGTAGAGCTTTTTTGTCAACGAGTGACTTAGAAACGACTTCGGATAATAATTACTTCCAGAAGTTAGCTTCTTTTGATGCAATTTCACGAACTTCAGATGCAAGTTCTTGATAACGTTTGCGATAGGCCTTTCCTTCACCAATATAGTAATCTTCAGCATTAAACTTTCCAGCACGTTCATCGGCGGAAAATTTTTCTTGCATTTGAAGCATTTCTTTAATTAATTCAGCTTTTCTGCTCATTATTGGGGTCTCCAATGGCATACGGTAAGAAAATTAGTGATTCGTAATATACCGATTGTACATCATAAGTGGTATATCCCTTAAAGGGTAGGATAGATGGCTTAATATTATTAAGCATAAATTATTCACCAGCATTAAGCGACTTTATGCCTTTATGTGGCATAAATAGACTACAGCCTAGTTGTTTCTTTCCTCCTAAACCATATTGTTGTAGCTTTATTGACGGTTCACTGTCTAAGTCGGCGATCATCAAGTGTTGGGTGGTTATTTCACCATGAGGAGTGCGAATCTTGTGGCTTTTTCCACAAATCATTTTTCTAACGTTAACCCCTGTTAGTTGAATAATTTCTTCATACATGCGTTGCAAAAAAGCATTTTCATCTTCATTTTCTGGGCTGGCTATATAGCGTGAGAAAATCACGGATGCATTAGTAAAGGTTTTTATTTTTGCTGCGCCAAAGGTAAGCGGGGTATCCCTTATACTGATGCTATTTCCAGTGAGTTGTTGCTTTGCTTGTTCAACATACTGTTTGGAAAGTCGTAATGTCATTTTTGTACGGCGTGATGGCCAGAGTAATTCATTTTCAGTATCTTCTGGGCGTAACCAGCCATTACCTGTTTCTGCTACATGAATTTGATGCATAGCAAACGCGGGATCATTGTCAACCCATGGTAGCAATGGTTTTAGTGCCTCACTGAGTTCCCATGCGTGATCAATCGGTAATTTTTTACACTTAATGGTAAAGCCTAGATCAACCACATCATCAGGTACTTGATAAGGGAGGTTCTTATCTTCATCTTCTTGCCAAAACATTGTCTTACCTCGCTGAGGAGAAGGTTATTTCTAGTTGTTCATACCAATTACTTGGGCGATCACCGTAAACGGGCGGTTCAATATCCAAATTGAAAAATATCTCGCCTGTTTCAACGGCCTCATCGGTGATGATTTTTTGTAGTTCTTTAAAGGTATGAATGTCGTGGCCATGTTTGAGGAGTATTTCGCTTAAATTGAGCATAGTGTTTTGTGCCTAATAGGTAAGGTGGGTAGGGTAATAGGATAGGGTCTAGTGTGTAGGAAGTTACTAGATTTGCAAAGTTTCACTAGTATTATTAGTGAATTTTTAGTCGGGTGGGGTTATTTTGCTGTCAAAAAAAGAGGCAAAAACTTATTTTCTTGCCTCTTTAGAAGGTGCGTTTATTTAAGAATGGAAGAATAAAGTGTGCTTAAAAATCACCCTCAGAACCGCGTTTCATAATATCTTGAATAACTTTTTTGACGCGCATAGATTCTTTTCTAAGATCATCAGGTAATGTTTTACCACCATAAATCATCATATCCATATTGAGTGCATAGAGTCTAACTTTACCATCTTTGCCTTCTACCATTGAAATACGACAAGGAAGATAAGCAGCGTAAGCATCACTATGATCAACCATTTTTGCGGCCACTAATGGATCACAATACTGGTATATTTTAAGTAAGCGTTGCTCTTTACCTGTCATTAACTTAATTTGCTCAGATAATGGGAGTTCACCAACACCTTTAATATTATGCTCATTAGCAACAGCACTCATGGCTTCTTCAGCATCTTTTGGTGAAACACCTTCTGCAAGAGGCACAACCCAAACCGTTGCATCAGCGGAATTACCTGTTTCTTTGATCTTTTCCCACATATCCATGTAGACTTTTTTTGCACCAGGATCAAGTTCATTAAATGCGCTCAGTTCGCCACCAATTTTTGAGTACATATATCCGCCACCAAAAATGGCAATAAGGCCTATAATGGCTAATATGTTTTTGATTAAATTCATGCTTTTCCCTCGATAAATAGTTAGTTAAAAATAATTAGTATGAAGCCCGTGTTTATCTGTGTTGTATAGGCTGCTATATGCCAACTGACAAAAATTACGGCTAGTCTATATTTAAGGGAGTTGGAGAATTCAGTTACATGAGCACTAAATGCTTTGTAATAAGAAAACTCTTTGAGTTTTGATATGGATGATTGTATAAAATAATGCTATTTATTACAGGTATACCATCATTTTTATTTCAACCAGTTGTAGATTCCCCTTAAGTACTACTATAAGAATATAGCATAAATTTGAGCGGTTTTTCATAGAACATTTAATGAATATAATAAATATTAATAATAATAATGTTTTTTTTACTGTTTTTTATGAGACATTTTCGTTGCTATTAAGCATCCGTTTAGCTTGCTTTTTTGAGGGGTTAGTTTAGGTCTTGGAAAGACCTAAAAATACAGGCAAAGGGTGTATTATATTTGATGGCTATACTTGCGCAAAAGTGTAATTACTCGTAGTCTCTGTTGACATTATTCAAAGCGTTAAGATTAAGGAGTTAGTATGGAACTGGAACAAGCACATTACAATATGATTGAGCAGCAAATAAGACCGTGGGATGTCTTAGACCAAACGGTTTTGGATGTGATGCGACGTGTTCCAAGAAGTCAATTTGTTCCTGTTGCTTGTCAAAGCCTTGCTTATGCAGATATTCAAATTCCCTTAGCACATGGGGAAAAAATGATGCATCCACGTGTTGAAGGTAGAATGTTGCAAGAACTAGCGATTACCATGAATGACCGTTGTTTGGAAATTGGTACGGGCAGTGGTTTTGTAACAGCGTGTCTTTCTCATTTGGCAAAAGACGTTTATAGTGTTGATAGGTATGATAGCTTTACCAAGCAAGTACAACAAAAAATGGAACAGCATCACATTTCCAATGTTACTTTGGAAACCAAAGATGCTTTTTCGGAGCTTGATACCACTAAACGCTATGATGTAATTGCTGTAACAGGCTCAATGGCTGAATTAAGCGATCATTTTGAGCAAATGTTAAAGCCAAAAGGTCGGCTGTTTATCATTGTTGGCTCACCAGCAGATCCTATTATGCAAGCGATGTTAGTGACACGTGAAAGCAATGAGATATTTTCGCGGGCTAGTTTGTTTGAAACAGAAGGGTTGCCATTAATTACCCAAGGTGAAACTGAGGTAGCAGCAGTAAAAAAAGTATTTGTATTATAAGCAATAGCTATCTATCTAAACAATAGCTTGGATAAATATTTAGTAGAGGTCTGAGTCAACTACCACCCGCTGAAGCGGGTGGCTTGGGTCGTGAGATTCAGGATAGCGT
>CAYTRF010000232.1:0-3551 GCA_964440065.1 uncultured Cocleimonas sp.
CTCTTAATAAAGTAAATTCGTCTTCAAGTTCTTGTTTATCAATTTCACCGCGCATAAATTGATATTGTAAGTAAATCAAATAAGTATTCAAAACATCCTTTTCGCAATGATTACGGATACCTTCCAGATGACCTGTCTGGTAGGCATCCCAGACAGAACTTTCAGCAATCGAAAAGTAGCCATCCATGCCGTACTTTCCAGGGAACCCCAGTAATGTGGCAATAGGATCTAATGGTGCTTTGGCGTTATCGTTATCGTTATAGCTCGCTAACATATCTTTTAAATCGGTATGACGCTCATGGTAACGATTCAGATAATTATCATTTTGAAAAGCAGCGTTATTAGTACCCTTCTCCCAGTAACCTGGAGCGCTAATGCCATTCTTTAAGGTTCTGTAATGAATGACAGGCAGATCGAAACCAGAGCCATTCCATGAAACCAAGATTGGTGTGCGTTTTTCAATTTCCGCAAAGAATAATTCTAATAGCTCAGCTTCTGTGCTGTTTTTATCGCCTAGAGATCGTACAGCGACCCTATTGTCCATATCATCACCCATACCGCGATAGACAACTGAAATAGCGATGATTTTATGTAAATATAAGGGTAGAAAATCAGAGCCAGTTTTTTGCTGCTGTAAATGATACATCGCCTTTGCTGTACTTTTATCATCTAAGCCCTGAAGATCAAAAATCTTTTGACCACTTTCTATATCAGGAATGGTTTCGATATCAAAAACTAGAACATTCAATGTAAAAACCTCTGTATTATTGATTAAAAACGAGCTTCAACCCCATAAGCCCCATCACACCACTGGCCACTTTATTAATGGATTTCTTAAATTTTATATAGAGCTTTTGCGCTTTTGGTGTCGTTAGTAAAATTGCAACGATAGTGTACCACCCTGCGTCAATAATAAAGGCCATTATGACAAGTAAAAGATAAGTATAACTCGGAGTCTCTGCTGGCAAGAACGCCATGATAATACCACCAATAACGATTGACGTTTTGGGGTTACTGAGTTGGGTTAATATCCCTAGAAGAAATGACTTGTAGAGGCTAAGCTCTTTCGTTGAATAGTCAGATGATGACATCGGTTTGCTAGCATTCGTCCAGATTTTATAGGCCAAGAATAAAAGATAGACGCCGCCTAGGAACTTAAATAGTCCATATAACCATGGCACAGTTTCTAGTATAAAAAACAAACCAAGACTTGCAATCAAGACAAAAAAAGCAGCTCCTACACCGGTACCCAAAGAACAAGCCAATCCATGAAGCCGTGATTTATCCATAGCTGTTTGTGCCACGACTAAAAAACTTGGTCCAGGACTCATCGCACCAATCAATAATGCGAAGGCAATAGGAAGTATAAATAAGTATTCATTCATATCTGAGTTAAAACTAGAAATTAAGAAGGAAAAACACCTGTTGAGATATAGCGATCACCACGATCACAGATAATGGTAACAATCGTTGCATTACTAACTTCTTTAGATAACTTTAGCGCCGCTGCAACAGCTCCACCTGAGGATACACCACAAAAAATGCCTTCTTCTTTTGCCAGTTTATGCATGGTTGATTCAGACTCTTCTTGAGTAATATCTATTTCTCTATCGACTAGAGATGCATCAAAAATTTCAGGCAGATACTCAGCTGACCAGCGACGGATACCGGGAATATCTTCCTCATTACTTTTTGGTTGTACGCCAACAATCTGTACCGACTCACTTTTTTCTTTTAAATAACGCCCCACTCCAGTAATCGTCCCTGTAGTGCCCATGGCGCTGACGAAATGGGTGATCTCGTTATTGGTATCCTGCCAAATTTCAGGGCCTGTTGTTTCATAATGTGCGCGGGGATTATCTTGATTGGCAAATTGATTAAGTAATAAACCCTTGCCTTCCTCATGCATTTTAATGCCCAAATCTCTTGCGCCTTCCATACCGCCCTCTGCTTTTGAGACTAAGATCAATTCAGCTCCATAGGCTTTCATTGAGGCTCTGCGCTCTGCGCTCATCGTATCTGGCATAAGCAACACCATTTTATAGCCTCGCATCGCTGCCACCATTGCCAAGGCAATGCCTGTATTACCACTGGTAGCTTCTAATAATGTATCCCCAGGTTTTATATCACCACGTTCTTCGGCGCGTTTTATCATGCTAAAGGCGGCTCTGTCTTTCACCGAGCCTGCGGGGTTATTTCCTTCTAGTTTTACGAGGATAGTGTTGTTTGAATCACCTGTTAGTTTCTGGAGTTTGACTAACGGTGTATTGCCAATTAAAGATTCTAAGGATTGATAACTCATTATTCTTTCCTTCCAAAACCAAGTAATTGTACTTTTTTAAAAAAAATCAATGAAAAGTGGGGGGGTGTACTTTTATGTATCATCTAGGTTTAATTACTCCAAAACCACATAAGCAATGGCATAATCTCTCTCATCACTCAGGGAAATAAAGTGATTTTTAACGCCCATTTCTTCTGCTATTTCGAGGGTTCTTCCATACAAAGTCAATATCGGCTGACCGTTCTCATTATTACTGATTTCAATATCATGGAATGTTACGCCGTGGGCAATTCCTGTTCCTAATGCTTTTGCTACCGCTTCTTTTGCGGAGAATCGTTTAGCTAAAAATGTTTTGGGTGATTTGTGTGTTTTTAAAATTTTCAGTTCATTTTTATGCAGAATTCGCTCGGCAAAACCCTTTGGGTATTTTTTAAATATCCGTTTAATACGCGATATTTCAACGATATCTGTACCAATGCCTTTGATTGCCATTAGCTATTTCTCGCTTCATTCATAATTTCAATCATCTGCCTTGTGGCACGACTAATCCCCACAAATACAGCACGAGAGACGATTGAATGCCCAATATTTAACTCACGTATCTCGGGAATTCTGGCGATTGCCGCGGTATTTTCATAATCTAAACCATGCCCTGCATTGACCTGAATACCTTGGGCATGTGCAAATTCTGTCGCCTCAATAATTCGATCTAACTCTTTTTTCTGCTCATCATTGCCTACATTGCCTGCATTTGCATAAGTTCCAGTATGCAGTTCTATGATCGGCGCACCAATATCGTTGACCCGTTTAATGTGTTCTATGCTGGGCTCAATAAATAATGAAACGCGAATATTGTTATCGCTTAATTGGCGCGTCGCTTTTTTGATACGATCAAATTGACCGATAACATCTAAACCACCTTCTGTTGTTAATTCTTCACGCTTTTCTGGCACCACACAAGCATCATCAGGGCTTACGTCACAGGCTATATTGACCATTTCATCGGTAGCCGCTAGTTCTAAATTCATCCGTGTTTTACAGTGTTTCCGAATGTCATATACATCAATATCTTGAATATGACGACGATCCTCACGCAAGTGAATCGTCAACGCCTGAGCACCTGCCTCTTCAACTAAAAATGCCGCTTCTAAAAGGTCGGGGTATGATGTACCACGCGCTTGTCTTAACGTCGCGATGTGGTCAATATTGACTCCTAGCTCAAGTGATGGGGTTTTTCTATCTTCCATAATCTAACAGGTCCTTTTCCTTT
>CAYTRF010000233.1:0-3521 GCA_964440065.1 uncultured Cocleimonas sp.
GCACCGAGTCGTGATTTCTAGTCGGAGTATATCTAAAGGCGTTTAAGAATATAAAGATTTAGAAACGGATTATTTTGAGAAAGTGGTTGAGTCTGAAATGTGCAATTTCCTACAATCTCGTGTTGTTTGACCAATTTTGAAAATGAGACTATAGTAACAATCACGCGCCGATTTGAACCTAGATAAGAACAGCTTGCAGGCGCTTTATAAATTTTGCTAAAGCGTGGTGAAAGAATTTTGAAACCCGCTTTTTTTTACAGCGGGTTTTTTTATGCTCGTGGTTTAGCCCTTCTTGTAATAGAGAATAAAGAGAATAAAACAATGAACAATTTTGAATTTGATACCTTAGCCATTCGAGCGGGTCACGAGCGTAGTAGTTTTCAGGAGCATTCGGAAGCTATTTTCCCGACTTCTAGCTTTATCTTTAAAAATGCAGAAGAGGCAGCAGCACGTTTTTCTGGTGAAGAAAAAGCACATTTTTATTCGCGTGTTTCTAATCCTACCGTTTCATGTTTTCAAGATAGATTAGCAGCATTGGAAGGTGGTGAATGTTGTGTAGCAACCGCAACGGGCATGGCGGCAATTTTAGCAACGATGTTAGGCGTGTTAAAAGCAGGTGACCATGTGATTAGTTCGCGTTCTATTTTTGGAACGAGCACCATATTGTTTACCAACTACCTTGCAAAATTTGATATTGGGTTTGATTTTGTTGAGTTATCGGACTTGAATGCATGGAGGAATGCCATGAAGCCGAACACACGCTTATTGTTTGCAGAAACCCCCTCGAACCCGATTACTGAAATTGTAGATATTGCCGCACTTGCTGAAATCGCACATAAAAGTAATGCGCTATTGGCCATTGATAATGTTTTCTGTACGCCTGTTTTGCAAAGGCCATTGGAGCATGGAGCGGATATAGTAATTCATTCAGCAACCAAATATATCGATGGTCAAGGACGTTGTTTAGGGGGTGCGGTTGTAGGTAGTAATGATATTGTGGGTGGGGATATTTTTGGCATCTTACGCTCAGGCGGTGTTGCCATGAGTCCTTTTAATGCATGGGTGTTTTCAAAAGGTTTGGAAACATTAAGCATTCGCATGAAAGCACATTGCGAAAATGCCGCAATTTTGGCAGCGTGGTTAAACAATCACCCGAAAGTGGAAAAAGTCTACTACCCAGGTCTTGAGGATCACCCACAATATCAAATAGCTAAAAAGCAAATGAGTGATTTTGGTGGTATGGTTTCTTTTGTTGTCAAAGGCGGAAAAGATGCGGCTTGGACAGTGGTGAATAATTTGCGGATGTTATCTATTACAGCAAATTTAGGCGATACCAAAACTACCATTACCCATCCTGCAACAACAACACATGGGCGATTAGAACAAGCTCAACGTGACGAGGCACTTATCTCCGATGGCTTATTACGGCTCTCGGTTGGACTTGAGGATATAAAAGATATTCAAGCTGATTTGGAGCGTGGCTTAGGCTAATGACGGGAAGTGAGTTTGGTCTGGCAAGAAATGGTGCGGTATTTAACACTTGTTGAGTGTTAAGGCGTTTTATCTACTGATTCGTGCAAAGGTCTCATAAGGTAAAAAAAACGAGGAAAAGTGGGGGGGTGTACTTTTTACACCTTTTTAGTCATTATTTATAAGTAATGACTAAGATTACTCAAGATTTACAAGCAATATTCCAAGCTGGAATCGACTCTGTCGCGGGTCAATCAGTTGTAAAAAAAGAACTTGAGGATGGTGATTATCCTAAGCAGTTTCATGTGGTTGCCATTGGTAAAGCGGCAGATGCTATGCTCCAAGGTGTATCTGATAAGAAAATTATAAGTGCATTGCTGATTACAAAACATCATCACATTTCAAAAGCATCTTTACAAAATAGTAAGTTTATTTGTTTAGAATCTGATCATCCAATACCTAAAGAAAGTAGTATCAAAGCAGGTTTAGCCTTGCTTGATTATCTGCAACAACTACCAGAAAATGAGCCTTGTGATTTTCTAATATCGGGCGGTACATCTGCCTTAGTTGAGGTTTTAAATCAAAATTGGGACTTGCCTCAGTTAGGTGAATTGAGTCGTTATTTATTGGGGAACACATATTCAATCAATGAAATAAATGCGGTGCGCCGTGAAATATCCCGAATTAAAGGCGGAGGTTTATGGCAGTTTATCCAAAGTAAATCTGTTCATTGTTTAATGATTTCAGATGTAAAAGGTGATGACCCAGCTGATATTGGTTCAGGTTTATTGTTTTCCAAAGCTGATAATGAATTGCCAGAATTACCTAAGAAATGGCTAAGTAAAATTCTAGATAGTAATAATAAGAGTAGTAAAACAGATAGTGAAACGATGGCTATTAAGCCAGCCAATTTTAATTGGAAGATCATTGCCTCTTTAGATATTGCAAAACAAGCATCAGCGATTAAGGCAAAAGAGCTTGGATACCCAGTAAAGATAGTGCCTGATTTTATAGAAGGTGATGCATCAAACGTGGCGATTAACTGTGTACAAACTATTCGCAACAGTCCCAATACTTTATTTATTTGGGGCGGGGAAACCACCATTCAACTTCCTGAAAATCCAAGAGTAGGAGGCAGAAACCAGCATTTAGCGTTGTCTGCTGCAATTGAAATGGACGATTGCAAGGGCTGTTATTTACTGGCAGCAGGAACCGATGGGAGTGATGGCACAACAATGGCTACAGGTGCAATTGTTACGGGTGAGACTGTTGGTGAAGGCTTGCAAAAACAGTTAGTAGCTCAGGACTACCTTAATAAAGCAGATTCGAATTCTTACTTTAAAGAAATTAAAGAAATTAAAGAAAAAAATGCTTTGATAGAAACTGGGCCAACAGGTACCAATGTTATGGATTTGATTCTAGGTATCCGCATTGTTTAGCGCTATCGGATCACGATTCTCATTAATTGCCACGAAGGTATAGACCGCTTCCGTTACTTTAATGTTCTCATCTGCTAAGCGATCACGCCGAACCCACGTTTCAATATGCACGGCAACTGATGTTCTGCCAATTCTAACGGCTTCACAATAACAACTTACTTCATCACCAACAAACACGGGTAAGTGAAACGTCATAGCCTCAACAGCAACGGTCACAACACGGGCTTTAGCAATGTGCCGCGCAAATGATGCTCCAGCAATATCCATTTGTGACATGATCCAGCCACCAAAAATATCACCACTTGGGTTAGCATCAGCTGGCATGGCGAGTGTGCGAAGGGAGGCGTGTTTATTTTCTGGGTAGTTATTGGAGCTGCCGTTGTTTTGCATAATTCAATCCTGTGAAAGTTATTAGTACTTTTAGTCATTTTTACTCGTCATCTGATTCGTGCAAAGGTCTCACTTTACTTCAAATTTGAAAAAACGGATGTAATAAAACTGTTTTTATTTATTTCAGGCACAAAAAAGCCCTGCAATATTGCAGGGCTTTCTAAGGAATCTCTGATTAAGTCGATTATAATTTAGCTTCGATAAAATTGTCGCTATTTTTCG
>CAYTRF010000234.1:0-1255 GCA_964440065.1 uncultured Cocleimonas sp.
TCGTACTAGGTTGGTGACTTGTACGAAGGGCACCGTTTCAGCCGCACCAGATGCCACTTTACGAGCGGCAGGGGTTAACCCTACGGCATTGTCTTTTGGCGCGATGACCGCAAGTACGCCAGCGCCTTCTGCGGTACGCAAACAGGCACCGAGATTATGTGGGTCTGTGATGCCATCTAAAACTAAAAGCAGGGGGGTTGATTCGGATTTCTCAAGCAGCTCAAATAAATCATCTTCTTTATAACTGGCAGGTGCGTTGTATTCAGCTACTACGCCTTGATGCTGACGTGTTTTTGCTAGTTTATCGAGCATTTTCAGATCGGCACGATGTGAGATCAGACCCCGCTTTTGAGCATGGTTAATGAGTTCTTTTACGCGTTGATTGCGTTTATTTTCTGCAATCCAGACTTGGGTGATATTGTCTGCATCATTTTTTAATGCAGATTCTACCGCGTGAATGCCAGTTATCAATGTTTTCATAGTTATTTCAAAATATTTTTTGCCACAGAATCCACGGAAAAATAAACAGAAATTCCAATTATTTTTATTCCGTGTTCTTCCGCGGATTTCGTGGCAAGATTAAGTTTTTTTCTTTCCCTTCTTTTTACCTTTCTTCTTTTTTCGAGGTCTATCAGAACCATCATCATCAGATTCTGGCAAGACAAAATCTATTTTACGGTCATCCAAATTAACGCGGGCTACAACAATCTCTATGGTGTCACCAAGGCGATACGTTTTACCAGAGTTTTCGCCTTTGAGCATGTGTTGGGCTGCATCGAAATGATAGTAATCACTTTTAAGTGCGGTGATGTGAACTAGTCCTTCGACATAAATTTCATCAAGTTCCACAAATAAACCAAAACCAGTGGCAGTTGAAATAACGCCTTTGAAGGTTTCGCCAACCTTATCTAACATGTATTCTGCTTTTAACCATGCCATTACATCGCGGCTAGCATCATCAGCGCGTTGTTCACATTGAGAACAATGTTCACCCAACGCTTTCATCTGGCCATAATTATAGGTATAGCCTTCAGCACTGCCATTTTCGATGACGTATAAAATGGCGCGATGTACTAATAAATCAGGGTAGCGACGAATTGGCGAGGTAAAGTGTGCGTAATCTTGTCGAGATAAACCAAAGTGGCGGGTATCTTCAGGGTTTTCTTTATCGACAGGCTTGTAGGCTGCACGGCTCATGGAACGCAACATAACCGTTTGGATTAGATGCGCATCAGGTCGCTCTCTTACGCTACGA
>CAYTRF010000234.1:1305-1539 GCA_964440065.1 uncultured Cocleimonas sp.
TTCAAACCCAGTCCGCTTAAAAACTCATGGACTTTTTGTAGTTTTTCGGTGCTTGGCCCGTCATGGACACGATGTAAAGCAGGAATTTTATGGCGCTTTAAAAAATGTGCAGCACACATATTAGCTGTCACCATGCACTCTTCGATGAGCTTGTGGGCATCGTTACGCTCAGTGGGTTTGATGCTTTCTATTTTACGGTCTTCACCAAAAATAATCTGGGTTTCACTGGTTTCA
>CAYTRF010000234.1:1570-3518 GCA_964440065.1 uncultured Cocleimonas sp.
ATGCGTGCTTGTTTTAATACATGATAGAGTTTGTAAAGATCATCTAGGTGATCAATGATTTCAGAATGCTCTGAACGAAGCGCCTTATCATTCTCGACCACCATGGCAGCCATTTTGGTATAAGTAAGACGCGCCGCAGAATGCATGATAGCACTCATAAATTGATAGTTAAGTACGTTACCATTCTCATCGATGGTACATTGACACGCCATACAAAGGCGATCAACTTTTGGATTTAGTGAACACAGGCCATTGGATATTTTCTCTGGCAGCATTGGGATAACTTCAGCAGGGAAGTAAACTGATGTGGCACGATTCCATGCCTCTTCATCTAATGCACTACCGACAGGGACGTAATGTGAAACATCGGCAATGGCAACGGTTAGTTTCCAGTTGCCATCTTCATCTTTTTCACAATATACCGCGTCATCAAAATCACGTGAGTCTTCACCATCAATAGTGACTAAAGGCATATCACGTAAATCAACACGGTCTTTTTTATCAGCTTCTAATACTTCGTCACTAAGGTTTTCGGCTTCTGCTGTAACTACTTCAGGCCATATATGCGGTAAGTCATGTGAGCGTAGAGCAATATCAATTTCCATCCCAGGTGCCATGTGATCGCCTAATGTTTCGGTGATTTTACCAATGGGTTGATGGCGTGAAGTAGGGTATTCAACAATGCGCGCGACCACGATTTGTCCGCTTTCAGCATCGTTACTGTTTTCGGGTGGGATGATTATATCCTGGGCGATACGGGCATTATCAGGTGTCACAAAACCCAGACCACCTTCAACAAAATAGCGCCCTACAACGGATTCTGTATTGTGTTCGGTGATCTCCACAATGGCGCCTTCACGACGTCCTTTACGATCAATGCCAGTAACACTAGCAATCACATGATCACCGTGTAAGACTTTACGCATTTGTTTGCCATGCAGATACAGATCATCGCTTCCATCATCAGGAATTAAAAAGCCAAAACCATCAGGGTGGCCTTGCACACGTCCTGCAATGAGATCAGCTTTCGTGACTGGAAGGTATTTTTTACTGCGATTAAATAGTATCTGACCATCACGCTCCATGGCGCGTAGGCGGTATTTCATGGCATTGTGATCGGATGGGTCTTCAACATTCAATTTGTCAACGATATCGGAGAAGCTAATTGGTCCACCGTTTTCTTCCATAACTTCGAGCATGAGCTCGCGGCTAGGAATGGGGTTATCGTAGTTCTTTGATTCGCGTTCGTGGTGCGGGTCTTTGTATTTACTCATGGGCGCGTATTCTACAGTATTCTTAGCTCTTAGATAGCTTTAGGCATTAATAAGCTTTTTGAAAATCATAGAAAGTACACCCCCCCACTTTTACTCATTTTATTCGCCCTACGGGTCGTCGTCGCTATCACTCCAACTTTATCTCGCTACTCTCGGTTCGCCTGTTTTTTCGAATCTCACCTATTAGCGTCTGATATCATATTATTTATTGATTAGGGTAATAAATAATAATTACAGCTAAAACTTCATAATTATTCTATATTTAATACCATGAGAAGATTAAATAAAACGCAGGTATGAATGACGAAAACTATTACGTTGGTGGCTGCGGATGATCATAAATTATTTATAGAAGGTTTAAAAAGTCTTTTTAATCTCTCATCAGAATTTAAGCTTGTGGCTACGGCTAATGATGGTGATTCCTTACTGTCTCTTATCAAAAAATATAAACCAGATATTGCCTTAGTTGATATTTCTATGCCGGGTGCAAAAACTGAGATAATCGTAGAAACAGTTGATGCAGATTTTCCAAATACTAAATTAATTGCATTAACGATGCACCTAGATGCACAGTTAGCTGAAAGTTTGATTAAACTGGGTTTGTCGGGGTATGTATTAAAGGATGGAGCATTCGATGAACTAGGTAAAGCGATAACAGATGTTCAGGCTGGTGA
>CAYTRF010000235.1:0-3509 GCA_964440065.1 uncultured Cocleimonas sp.
CGTGGAGTGGCTTGCAGGAATCATCAACGGCACAGGTAACTTTATCCTTACAGAAATGCGTGATAAAGGCAGGGACTTTGCTGATGTCTTAGAAGAAGCACAAGCTTTAGGTTATGCCGAGGCTGATCCAACCTTTGATGTGGAAGGCATTGACGCTGCACATAAGCTTTGTATTCTTTCATCCATTGCTTTTGGTATTCCATTGCAGTTTGATAAAACCTACACCGAAGGGATTTCAAAAATCACGCAAGAAGACGTAGCTTATGCTGAAGAGCTGGGTTACCGAATCAAACATTTAGGTGTCGCGAAGCGGACTGAAAAGGGTATTGAACAACGTGTTCATCCAACCTTAATTCCAAAAGATCGTTTAATCGCCAATGTAAATGGCGTGATGAATGCGGTCTTAGTAAAAGGCGATGCGGTTGGCGCAACACTTTATTACGGTGCGGGTGCAGGTGATGAGGCGACAGCTTCAGCCGTTATCGCGGACTTGGTTGATATTACGCGTGCACTGACAACGGACCCTGAAAATCGTGTACCTCACTTGGCTTTCCAACCCAATGAACTAGTCGATATTCCAGTATTGGGAATGGATGATGTGGAAACGTCTTTCTACCTGCGTCTGTCTGCCAAGAATCAATCGGGCGTTTTGGCAAAAGTAACAAAGATATTGGGTGATAAAAACATCAGTATCGAAGCCTTTATACAAAAAGAAACTGAGAACGAGGCTGAGAACGAGGCTGATAATGTTGATATTATTTTGCTAACGCATAAAGTCAACGAAGGCGATATGAACAGCGCGCTTAAGGAAATTGCTGCACTGGATGTAATCAGCGGTGATATCATGCGGATACGTGTCGAGTCATTGAGTTAAATAGATAAGAGATTCCGTGGCAAGAAAAAGGTTTTAAAATGAATTTTATAGAAACACGCGGTAATGATGGCAACAGCCCAGAATCTGTTAGCTTTTCAGACGCTATTCTTAGCCCAATGTCATCTTTTGGTGGTATTTATGCGCCAGAGTCTTTGCCTGATTTAGGCGCAGATTTTTTAGAACAACATATTGATAAGGATTACAAAACCTTAGCGCGTAGTATTTTAACCGCTTTCGATATTGATATTGAAGCCTCTGTTATTGATGAAGCATTAAGTCTTTATGATGAATTTGATAGTGCGCCGAATCCCGCACCATTAGTAAAAGTTAAAGATGATCTCTATGTGAGTGAGCTATGGCACGGCCCAACTCGTGCCTTTAAAGACATGGCTTTACAGCCCTTTGGTAAAGTGCTTTCTTCATTAGCGCAAAAACATGATGAAGAATATTTAATTATGGCAGCGACCAGTGGTGACACGGGACCTGCGGCGTTAGAGACTTTTAAAAATAGAAAAAATGTACGCGTGGTTTGTTTGTATCCTGATGGCGGAACATCGGATGTGCAGCGTTTGCAAATGGTGACAGAAGATGCAGATAATCTAAAAGTTATCGGTATTCACGGTGATTTTGATGATGCCCAGAGTGCACTTAAACTATTACTGCAATCAGATACCTTTAATGCCAAATTAAAACAGAAAAATATCTCTTTATCAGCGGCTAACTCGGTCAACTTTGGACGTATTATTTTCCAGCTGATGTACCACATTCATAGTTACTTAGAGCTGGTTCGACAAGATGCCATTAAGTTAGGTGATAAGGTTTACTTAAATGTACCCAGTGGGAACTTTGGTAATGCTTTAGGTGGCTACTATGCGATGAAAATGGGTTTACCTGTTGAGAAAATCCTAATTGCCTCTAATCAAAACAATGTGTTAACTCACCTTATTAATGAAGGTGTTTACGATATAAGTGAGTCATCAGTGATTGCCACTAGCTCACCTGCGATGGATATTTTAAAATCGTCCAATGTGGAGCGTATTTTGTTTGATCTGTTTGGCAGTGAGCGCACTAAAGAGCTAATGCAATATCTTGATAGGGACAAGCGTTACCAGCTAACCAGCGATGAAGTGGCTGAAATGCAAAAAGTATTCTCTGCTGATTATTGCAGCGATGAAGATGGTAAAGACTATATTAAAGAAGCTTTTAATAATGGCTACTTAATGGATCCACACACAGCGACTTGTTTTAAAACATACGATAGTTGCCGAGAAGATAAATCTTTGAAAACCATTATTTACTCTACAGCAGAGTGGACTAAGTTTTCACCAACCATTGCCAATGCTTTAACAGGTGAGACAGGTCAGAGTGATATTGATGCGCTTAAAGCAATTGCTAAGAAAGCAGAAATTGATATTCCAGAGTCTATCAATGCTTTGTTTAGTAAAAAAATTACTCAAAATAGCGTGATTGATAAAGAGGGTATTGAAGAAGAGATTATGGAGTTTTTAGGGTAGTACTAATAAATACTCTAAAAAGTGACCTGCGGTGTAGAATATCCCTTGTTCGACCACTACTTCGTCTCGCTTTGCGATACTATGCATACTTTTTTGTGCTTATGACGCTACAATAGCAACACCCCCCCACTTTTCGCCTATTTTTTACTTTATAAACGAATTAACAAAGGAACTAGGCAATAATGCCAATTATCGCAGCAATTCAAATGGCCTCAGGTCCTCAAGTAAAAGCCAATCTAATGGAAGCTACGCGTCTTATTCGTGAAGCCGCCACAAAAGGTGCTGATATGGTGGTCTTACCAGAGAACTTTGCTTTAATGGCTATGGATGAATCTGAAAACATAGACCTTGCTGAAGAGGAAGGCAGTGGTTATATCCAAGATATGATGCGCCAATGTGCTATTGATAATAAAATTTGGATAGTGGCAGGTGCGATTCCCCTAAAATCATTAAAATCAGAAAAAGCCTGTTTGGCATCCCTGATGTTTAATGACAAAGGCGAGATTGTAGCGCGCTACGACAAAATTCATCTTTTTGATGTTGAAGTAAACTGTGAAGCTAAAAGCGCTAAAGATGTTTACAAAGAAAGTGATACCTTTGATGCTGGTGATAAAATTGTAGTCGTTGATACCCCTTTTGGAAAAATAGGCATGGCAATTTGTTACGATTTACGCTTTCCTACTTTGTTTCGTAAAATGGTTGATCAAGGTGCTGAAATATTCCTTATTCCATCAGCGTTTACTAAAACCACAGGAAAAATTCACTGGGAACCTTTAATTAAAGCACGAGCTATTGAAAACCAATGCTACGTGGTTGCGCCAGCCCAAGGTGGTTATCACGTTAATGGTCGCCATACCTATGGTCATAGCATGATGGTTGATTATATGGGGCAAGTTCACGGCTTGCGCTTGAAAGGCACCGGAATCATCACCATGAAGTTAGATCTAGCGAGGCAAAAAAAGCTTCGCCAGAGCTTTCCCGTATTAAAACATCGCAAATTTTAGAATTTATCCATTACTCCTGCATTTTCTGTACTGTAAAAAACAGGCGAAAAGTGGGGGGGTGTGCTTAAGGAAGCTCTGATCAAGTCTAATTATTTTTAGCTTGCTAAAACTGCCGAT
>CAYTRF010000236.1:0-3489 GCA_964440065.1 uncultured Cocleimonas sp.
AAGGAATAAAAGGAAGTTTAGTGACACGGGAACCAGCAGCAATAATACAATTATCAAAACCTATAGTACTCGTGCTTCCATCATCTGCAGTTACTTTTATCGAGTTCGCTGATGTGAACTTACCGTAACCATGAATAATCTGTACTTTGCGTTGTTTAGCGAGTGCTTTTAAACCCATTGTTAACTTTTTAACAATGCCAGATTTGTAATCACGTACTTTGTCGATGTCTATTTTGGGCTTAGAATAAGTCACGCCTAAATGATCAGCATGTTCTGCTTCATTAATGACCTGTGCTGTGTGGAGTAGGGCTTTAGATGGGATACAACCCACGTTTAAGCACACCCCCCCTATATTCGGGTATTTTTCGATTATGATAACATTAACCCCCAAATCAGCGGCTCGAAATGCGGCGGTGTAGCCACCTGGGCCTGAACCTAAAACGACTAATGATGCATGATGATCAGTGTCACCATCGAAGCTAGCGGCTGTAGGTGCATCTGATGTTGGTTCACTTGCTTTCTCTTCGGTTGATTTTTCAGAGGGTTTACTTGTATCTGCTGAATCACTTTCCTCAAGCATCATAATTAAACTACCTTGTTTAATTTTGTCACCAACAGCAACCTTTACATCTGCAATGGTTCCTGCAGATGGAGAAGGAATTTCCATTGAAGCTTTGTCTGATTCAACCGTAATTAATGAATCTTCAGCTTGAACTTTATCGCCTTTGCTTACCAATACTTCAATGATTTCTACTTCATCAAAATCACCAATATCGGGTACGTTTATTTCTATTGTTTTGCTCACGTTTTATTATCTCTTTTAGTTGTTTGTTATGGAGAGGTTAGACCATCATTCTTCTAATGTCAGATAACATTTTGCTAAGATGAGTTGTAAATCGTGCGCCATCAGCACCGTCAATAACGCGATGATCATAAGATAGCGCCAGAGGAAGAATTAAACGTGGTTCAAATTCTTTTCCATTCCACAAGGGCTCCATCTTGGAGCGTGATACTCCCAAAATTGCAACCTCTGGAGCATTAACAATTGGAGTGAATTTTGTACCGCCAATTCCACCAAGGCTAGAAATAGTAAAACACCCACCTTGCATGTCAGAGGGTTTGAGCTTTTTATCCCGAGCTTTTAACGCAAGGTCACGAATTTCTTGTGAAATTTCAACCAGTGATTTTTGATCCGCCTCACGGATAACAGGAACAACTAAACCATTAGGTGTGTCAACAGCAACACCAATGTTGAAATACTTCTTTATGATTAAGTTTTCACCCGTAATATCTAATGAACTATTAAAACGAGGAAAGGCTTTTAATGAGGCAACAACGGCCCAAATAATGAAGGCTAAAGGCGTAATCTTAATACCTTCCTTTTCCATCTCCTTACCCATTTGCTTGCGAAAGGCTTCCATTTCAGTAATATCAGCCTCATCAAACTGTGTGACATGAGGGATGGTTACCCAACTGCGATGTACGTGTTGTCCTGTCAGTTTATTGATTTTGCTAAGTGCCTGGCTTTCGATATCGCCCCATTGGCTGAAATCAATTTCTGGTGCTGGCTTGATACCCAATGAAGCACCCGCGCCACCCGATGTAGACATGGCCTTTTTAACAAAGCCTTTTACATCATCTTTATTGATACGACCTTTACGACTAGAACCGTCCACATTTCCAAGATCAACGCCTAATTCGCGTGCAAACCTTCTTACTGAAGGACTGGCATAAGCCTTGCTGAATCTTACTTCATCAATATTTGCGGTTGGTGAAAGTTTATTGCTGGGTAGTTTTCCAGGTGATGATTTAGCTGGTGTTGATTTAGCTGGTGCCATTTGTTCATGGCCGGTCTCTGGCTTTTCGTTTTTGGCAGGAGCAGGTTTTTCCTTACTTCCACTCTCTTTAACTTCACTCTTGTTTTCAGCTGGATTATCGTCAACATCCATCATAACGATAACACTACCTTCAGATATATCATCACCGATAGATATTTTTATTTTGACGATTTTTCCAGATTCACTACTGGGAATTTCCATTGATGCTTTATCAGATTCAACCGTGATAAGAGAGTCTTCAACTTGAACGACATCACCTTCAGCGACTAAAACCTCAATAACTTCAACCGAATCAAAATCACCAATGTTGGGCACTACAATATCTTTAATACTCACTTGAATGCCTCCTTTATGCTTTGATTGGGTTGATTTTATCGGCATCAATGCCGTATTTTTTGATGGCTTCGTCAGCTTTTCCTGCTGCCAAACTACCATCATCAGCTAAAGTTTTTAGCGCGGCAATTACGACGTGATGTGCATTCACTTCAAAATGACTGCGTAGATTTTTTCGTGTATCACTGCGACCAAAACCATCGGTACCAAGCACGGTGTATGATGCTGGTATCCATTCACGAACTTGATCGGGGTACTGTCGAATATAATCAGTTGCGACAATCACTGGGCCTCTGTGACCTTTAAGTTGTTGAGTTATGTATGGAACTTTAGCTTTTTCTAAGGGATGTAAACGATTCCAGCGTTCTATTTCTTGTGCTTCACGAGCTAGTTCGTTAAAGCTCGTACAACTCCAAATATCCGAATCAACACCCCAATCTTTCTTGAGTAACTCTGCAGCTTCGATAGCTTCACGGAGTATTGCGCCAGATCCCATCAGTTGGACTTTATGTTTTTTCTTACCACCGCTACTCAGTAAGTACATACCTTTAATAATGCCTTTTTCTACGCCTTTAGGTAGGGCAGGTTGTTGGTAAGCTTCGTTCATGGCAGTGATGTAATAGTAGACATCTTCCTGTGCGCAATACATACGTTTCATACCATCATGGATAATCACTGCCATTTCATAAGCATAAGTAGGATCATAACTAATACAGTTAGGAATCAAACTAGCCTGTACCATACCGTGACCGTCCTGATGTTGTAAGCCTTCGCCAGCAAGGGTTGTTCGACCTGCTGTGGCACCAATAAGGAAGCCACGAGAACGACAATCACCTGCTGCCCAAGCCAAGTCACCAATACGCTGGAAACCAAACATGGAGTAGTAGATATAAAATGGCATCATGTTAACGCCATGTGTGCTGTATGCCGTAGCAGCAGCTATCCATGATGAGAATGCACCTGCTTCGTTGATACCTTCTTCAAGAATTTGACCTGTCTTATCTTCCTTGTAGAACATCACCTGTTCTTTATCCTGTGGCTCATAAAGTTGACCCACAGATGAGAAAATACCCAATTGACGGAACATACCTTCCATACCAAAAGTTCGTGCTTCATCTGGCACAATCGGTACAACATATTTCCCCATGTTTTTATCACGAGTAATCATGGTAAGAAGTCGGACAAATACCATGGTAGTTGACATTTCACGATCACCTGAACCATCTAAGATGGCTTGGAAAATATCTAATGAAGGCACTTTAAGGGGTGCAGCACTACTATTTCGAATGGGTAATGATCCACCAAGTTTTTTACGGTG
>CAYTRF010000237.1:0-3480 GCA_964440065.1 uncultured Cocleimonas sp.
GTTGCCTTTGGCTTAGCTGTTGCCTTTGGCTTAGCTGTTGCCTTTGGCTTAGCTGCTATATTAGCACCAGTTTCTGACGCCAGCGCCTGAGAACTAGACTCTCGCTTAGTACTGCTAGCAGTATTATTGGTATTTTGTACTGAAGACGAAGGTTCACTCTTCTTCCCTCTTGATTTGAAAATAAAGCCAAACACACCTTTAACCGCCGAAAATGCCAACCCTCCAGCCATTCCAACCATGCCAAAAACTGTTGAAAAAGCATCTGATACTTTTTCAGTAAAAGATTCTTCATAAACAAGTTTATTCGATTTTGATTCAGAAGTTACTGCTTGAGGTTTTGAATCATTATCAAAGTCAGGGGGAACAATGCTTTCGCCATCTGCATTTATACAAAGTGCTTTACCTGCGCTAATACACCCCAATGGAACAACAATTAAAGTCAGCAATGTTGAAACTAAACCACCAAATATTAATGATACTGCCATACCTTTAAATATTGGATCTGTAATAATAACCAATGAACCACCGATTAAGGCAAAAGCGGTAATAGCGATAGGTCTCGTTCTGGCTTCGCAAGAATATATGGCGGCGTCAACAACACTCATACCCTCTTCCAAAACTGCATTTCTCGTGAAATCAATCAGCAGTATGGAATTCCTGACCACAATACCTGCCAATGCAATAAACCCAATCATAGATGTTGCGGTAAAATCAGCTCCCACTATCCAATGCCCAGGAATAATACCGATCAATGTTAAAGGTATCGGCGCAATAGCAATTGCTGGCAAAGAAAAGTTACCAAACAAGCCGACTATAAGCATATAAATCAGAACCATTGCCGCCATAAAGGCAATACCCATATCTCGGAAAGTTTCAAATGTTACTGTCCACTCCCCACCCCATTCAAAATTGGTTTTATCAGCCGTATCTGCACGACCAAACCAACTACCACCGGTTACAATAGCTCCATCTGGGGCTTTATATCCCTCTCCATCATTAGCTTGTGACAGTAGATCTTGCACTTGGAACATACCATAAACTGGTGCTGCCAAATCACCCACAGTCTCTGCTGTTACAAATTCCACGGCTCGTAAGTCTTTATGAAAAATGGGTTGGTCCGCTTTCTCGATTACAAACCTGCCTAGTTCAGACAATGAAAGCGTCTTGCCCATTCGATTAGTAACAGGCAATTGTATCAGACGAGTAATTTGCGAACGCGCACTCAAAGGAACTTGCAAGATTATTGGCGTAGGATTAATTAAAGCATTTCTTTTGATATCGCCTATAACGAATCCACCCATCGCCATTTCCAATGTACTATTAATATCCTCAACGGTGATCCCATTTCTCTGAGCTTTAGCAGTATCCACTTTAAAGCGCAGGATATCGTGGCTTTCCTCCAAGAAGTTATCAACATCTCCTAAGTTAGGCGCCTCCTCAAACATCTTCGTAATATCTCTTGCTACTTGTCGGCGTGTTTCCGCACTGGGCCCATATATCTCTGCAACCACTGATTGTAATACAGGCGGGCCAGGAGGCATCTCTACAACCTGTATCTTTGCACCAACTGCTTTTGCTAACGGTGTCAACATAGCACGTGCTTCTGTAGCAATTTCATTACTGCTACGATCACGATCTTCTTTAGCAGTCAACTGCACTTGAATATCACCTTGCCAAGGACTTTTACGCAAATAATAATGACGCACTAAACCATTAAAGTTAAAGGGGGAGGCAGTTCCAACATAGGTTTGTACTGCTGTCACCTCTTCCACCGCTTGCATTTTTGTAGCGATTTGATTAATTAAATTAGCCGTAATGGGTAATGCTGTACCTTCAGGGAAATTCACCACGATATTAAATTCTGGTTTATTATCCAGAGGTAGCATTTTTACTTTCACCCCTTTTGTGTAAAAGAAAACTAAGCTCAAAAGTAACACGCCAATCAAAGCATAAATAAATAATCGCCCTTTCCACCTATTTTGAATGAGTGGAATAATCATTCCTTTATAAAACTTATCAAGCATAGCGGCTTGTTTATGTTCTTTTTCTTCCATCTTATTCAATTGCGCCAGGCTAGGCTTCAATTTATTTGTTAACCAAGGTGTAAATGCAAAGGCGGCAAAAAGTGAAAATATCATTGCTACCGAACCCAGTATTGGAATGGGAGACATATAAGGCCCCATCATGCCACTTACAAAGCCCATAGGAAGCAGCGCAGCAATAACGGTAAAGGTTGCTAGAATAGTTGGATTACCCACCTCTCGCACTGCATCAACCGCCACATCCACATCCAGATTACCTGCCATCAACCACCGTCGATATATATTCTCCACCACGACAATGGCATCGTCCACCAAAATACCAATGGAAAAAATCAATGCAAACAAGCTAACTCGGTCAATAGTTAAACCCAAAATCCATGCGGAAAAAACGGTAACCGTAATAACAACAGGAATAATTACAAATGTTACAAACGACGCTCTCCAGCCAAGGAACAAATACACCAAAATGGTCACAATCATCGTTGCTTTTACTAATTTGAGAAGCAGTCCATTTACTTTCTCTTTAGCGGATGCACCATAATTTCGCGTGATTGCAACGTGCACGTTATCAGGAATCAATCGCCCTTTAAAATGCTCGACTCTCTCCAGAATGGACTCTGCAACATCAACACCATTTGTTCCATGCTTTTTGGCAATAGCTATTGTCACAGCAGGTGCCCCATTGGCAACTTCAACCCCTTCTTCCTTACCTGCCACACCAGTGTAATAACTGACTATTTTAGTTGCTTCGCTAGGCCCTGAAGAGACTGTTGCTACATCACGCACATAGACAGGGCGACCATCAATCACTGCCACCATCAAGCGTTTAACATCTTCAGCTGACTTTAAAAATGAACCCGTAATAACTTTAAGGAATTTATCGCTAGGTTCAATAGACCCAGCATTACGTTCAGAGTTAGCCATACGGATAGTATTAGCAATCTGCCCTAATGACACACCATAAGTAGCTAAACGCTCTGGTAATACTTCTATGAGAAGCTGATCGGTTCGACCATCAACGATAAAGCTTTGGCTGGCATTAGGTACTTCGCGTAGCTTTTGCAATAAATCAAGTGCTACCAGTTTTAAAGATGCATCATCAACTTCATTTGACCACAGAGTAATTGTCACAACAGCAACATCATCGACACCAACAGGCTTAACCAAGAAACCTGTAATACCTTGAGGCATTCTATTTTTATTCGATGCGAGTTTATCATTCAGCTTTACGATGGAAGATTCAAAATCTTGCCCCACTTTAAACTGTACGGTGACCATTGTTTGCCCACGAGACGAAGCGGAGTAAACATGTTTTACCCCCGTGATTTCAGACATTATACCTTCAAGGGGGCGTGCTACTTGGCTCTCCACTTCTTCCGCAGTTGCACCTGGATAACTTACAAATATATCAACCATTGGAACGGATATTTGAGGGTCT
>CAYTRF010000238.1:0-3470 GCA_964440065.1 uncultured Cocleimonas sp.
TTTGTCGTTTTTTTGGAGTAAATTTACTTAATAATGTTCTGCCTGCTATCAAAATCAGGCCCAAAATTTTGGGTTTTGCGCTCACGTAAATAGAGCGACTCTAAGGTGGTTAAAATAATACTGGATGCGTAATATTCAGCTTGCCCCTTTGTCATCGGATTGAGTGAAAATATAAGTAGTTTGCTTAACCAAATATTATGACCTTGGTCGGTATTAGCGAGCTGTGAAAGATATGCACCCAGTTCTTCCAAGGTGTGATCAAGCCCATTTTCAGTGAGTTTTTCTTTCTTGAAAGTTTCGTCTAACCACCTAGGAGATAGCCAGCTTTTTTTATCAATTTGATGATAAGCCTCGTGAAATTCAATGCTAGGTAGTAACACATCATTGAGTTTTTTAAGTAAGGCTCTATTTTCAGAATCATCTACTTTAAATTCTTTCTGCTTAGTTTGATCTTGTTTGCCGATATTTCCTAATAAAACGCTAATAGCATCAAAGCCATTGGCAAAGGCGTTGTTTTCATTGTTTGTGCCTGTAGTTTCAAGTGTTTTGCGCATTTTAGAATTCTGCATACGATTTTTATTTTTTATAATATTCTTAACTAGCTTTTTTACTTTAAGACGTTCGGCTCTATCGGGGTAAATGGTTTCTAGGTCTTTTTTATATCCTTTGGTAATTGCCTCTTCAATTTCATAATATCCCTGCATCCAATAGGGAATAATGTAGTTGCGACCTTGAAAAGTTAGCGCTGGCAGCACAGATTCTTGCGAAAAATTATCAATTCTGTCGGTTAAAATAATTGAACCAATACCTCTATCTTTAAAGGTCAACCCTAAAGCACTATCAATAGCAGGGACTTTATCGATGCGATTAACATGAAATAAAGGCAATTCGGTTTTGTTTTGTCTCTCAATATAATTTAATGCACGGCGTTGATTAACTTTATAAACCGTCATCATCGTCGTCCGGCAAAGCTCAGGATTACCGCCGCTCATTAAGGATTCTAACTCTTTAAGCATCATCATTTCTTCAACTGAGGCGTTTATCAAAGATGAACAAGGCATTGAAAATGATTTTGGCGTAAGGTAATAAGATAAGCCTTTATCATCAAAAAGAGTATTAAGGTCTTTAAAGCCAAGCATGATCTCTTCACTATTTATAGAGCTATCTTTTAGTCGCTCAAGCTGTGTTTTCATAATGGTTCGAATGCCATTTTCTTCAGGTAAATCAGACAATATTTTATTCTTAGTATCATCGATTTTAGATTCAATTTGAGCGATTAACTTTGGGTGATTATTATCTCTCAACATTAACTTTTGATGAATTAAATCACTGTAAAAAGGCAGGTAGTTCGCCAGAACATTTTCAATTTTTCGGGTTTCATACCAATTATTGAGCTGGTACAAACCAAATGCAGAAATCGCGATTAAAACAGGGTAAATTAAGGACGCTTTAAAGCCAAAAGATACTAATGGTGCTTTACTATTAGTCGCTTTTTTACCTAACAGTTTTTTGGTTAATGCTTGTTTATAATCCTGCTCAGAGATGGGATAAATCTTCTTTGAACGGAAATTTTCAAGTATCGTTTGCTTGGTTTTTAAATAGCGTAATGCTAACAAATAGCGGAGCGGATAAACCCAACCTTTATAGCTTTTAGGGATTTCAAAATCATCACTGCTCATTGAGCTTACAGTCAATTCACCTTTATTAATAAGTTGGAGTATGATTTTGTTAAGCATGCAAAATAAGATGTGAAAAAGCACACCCCCCCACTTTTCGCTGTTTTTTTCTAGCGTGTTTTATTCCCATTTCAACGACCTCGAATCCATCGAGCCACTTCGTTAGCTCTCGCAATTCGTTTATCCATAGGTACTTTAATATAACAATTAGACAAATCAACCACCTCGATTGCTTGCTCTCTAATGTTGTCATCCGTAATGGAATCTTGCAGGCCACGCCTAAAGCCACTCCACTCCCAACCGCAAATAAATTCGGACATTAATTTAAAGCGACTGGAGAGATTGTTTAACGCCACTAAAGCAGGTTTGGGCTTATTGTTTTGCATATAATAGATTGTTGCTAAGCTATCTTTTATTTGCTTGTAACCATCAGTTAAACGCCCACTGCTATTGATTTCTTGCATTAACGCTTCAAAAGTTTCTAAATCAACATTTGCTGTAACATAGGTTTCAAGTAAATCAAGATCAATTTCACCGATGACTTCCAATACCGAAGCTGATTTATTTTTAATCTTTTTAAGCGAGGAGCGTGCCTTCTCAAGCTCACTGGTTGCGGTATCTAAGTCATTAAAATATAACCACGCCAAAGCTCCCGATTCACGTTGCCGCGACGCGATATAAGCAGGACCAAAGTCCGCATTCTTCTCAATAAAATCTATTGATTCCTTAAAGCACTGATAGGCGCTGCGTGAACTCGCTAAATCATCTTTATTGTTTATCGCGGTCAGATACCAATAGACACTACTGATATAGCCTTGGTCGCCCGTGCATTGTAATTTTCTGGCGTGTTCGATTGTCTTCGCAATATTCTTTTGGCGGTAAAAGCATTCTACAGCAAAATCCTCAAGGTCAGCTTTTATGCGTCTTTCGGATTTTCGCCACTGTAATTGTTCACCAATTGTTTCTATCGACTGCTCTATTTTTTCACAATCTTTCTCAGTGCCAAGAACGGTGCGATAAGCCTCCATTAATAACACAACTTCTTCGCGTTGTTCGCCTAAGGCACTGGGAATATCTTTTGCTGCACATTGTACTGCTGGCTCAGTACTACATTGAAAAGCAGGAGGCCCATCGCCTTTATCATTACTTTTATTAGCGGCTCGCTGTTGATCGCGCTTCATTTTCTCTAAAGAATCAGGCTGCATCAAGGATTGCATGAACTCCATTGGGCTTTGCGAGGTCGCTGTTGAGCGATTAAAATCAAACGTTAATTCAGGGTTTTGTTGCCTCAATGTGGTCATAATTTGCGCCATTTGTTGCTTGGCTAGCCATTGGGTAAAGGCGAATTTATTGGGGTCACTTCCCGCAGGTAGAGGTTCTGGCTCACTTAATGCTTTCCAAGCAATCGCAGCTACTATCAAAACAAAAATTAAAGGAGCCAAGATAAGTAGTACTAGTTTGGCATGGGTCGCATTTCGTGATTCTTTGATGCGTTTTTCAAGTACTTTGCCACGCTGCTGAGTGCGATTATCACTGGCCTTAATGGCACTCTGGTAGTGTTTATTAGCATCATCACTATTACCAATGTGGCGCTCTATTTCCGCAAGGGTATAAAGTAGTTCTGGGTTGTTTGGCTCTGCTGCTAACTTCCTTTTGGTAAAGATGAGTAGCTCTTCAAGCGATGTCTCCTCTTGTAAACCCCAGGATTTCTTTAGCTGGTAAAATGTTCGTTTTGTTTTATTCATTACTATTTACCGCCTAGATAAGAAGGCAAATAAGAACACCGCGGGCTAA
>CAYTRF010000239.1:0-3452 GCA_964440065.1 uncultured Cocleimonas sp.
TTGACACGTTTTTCGACACCAAAACCAGTTGTGACGGCGAATGTGCCTAACCAATCAGCTTTGCCAGAATCTTTCGGTGCGACAAAATCTGCTAAACGAAAGTTTGCTTGTTGCTTGTTTTTACTCGATGTTGTTCTGTCCATTTGTTGACGTAAGTGATGCAAACGGGTGTGTGCAGTGTCGCGAGATTCATTGGTATAAAGCTCAATGTCATCAACCCCATCACTGTTTGCAGGGAAAAAGCCTAATACAGCCTTACCCGTTAGCCACTTTCCACTAATGATTTTCTCTAACATGTCTTCTGCATCAGCAAGCAGTTTGGTGGCTTCTTCGCCGACTATTTTATCTGTCAAAATGGCAGGGTAACGACCTGCTAATTCCCAGCTTCTAAAAAACGGCGTCCAGTCGAATATTTCTGCTAGATTGTCCAGTGGGTAATCTTCAAACCTGAGTAGAACACCACCGTTATCAAGTTGCTCCAAACTATAATCACCTGCAACCAGATCACTATTCATCTTGCCATTAAAAATAGCAGGTTTGGGTGGCTGATAATTTTCCCAATCAAAAGGCACTTTATTATCACGGGCCTGTTGTAGAGTAGCTGTTTTCTTTACACGTTGATTAGCCGCGCGTTTGATACGCATCGCATCGTATTCGGCTTTTTGCTCCTCATGGAAAGCTTGTTTGTTATCTTTTGATAATAGTTTTCCTGCTACTCCAACCGCACGGGAGGCATCTGGCACATAAACAATAGAGCCGTGATATTTAGGATCAATCTTTACGGCGGTGTGAATCTTTGAGGTGGTAGCACCACCAATCATCAATGGTAATTCAAAACCTTGGCGTTCCATTTCAGAAGCGACATTGACCATTTCATCAAGCGATGGCGTGATCAAGCCAGACAAACCAATAATGTCGCAGTTTTCTTCTTTTGCTGTTTGTAGGATTTTTTCAGCAGAAACCATAACGCCAAGATCGACAACCTCATAGCTATTACATTGGAGTACGATGCCTACAATATTTTTACCAATATCGTGTACGTCACCTTTAACCGTTGCCATTAAAATTTTGCCACTGGAGCTAACTTCACAGCCTTCTTTTTCAGCTTCAAGGAATGGCTCTAACCATGCCACCGATTTTTTCATCACACGCGCTGATTTGACGACTTGTGGTAAGAACATTTTGCCTGCGCCAAACAAATCACCGACGATGTTCATACCATCCATTAAAGGCCCTTCGATAACGAAAATAGGGCGCTTGAGCTGTTCTAAGGCTTCTTTTGTGTCTTCAACCACAAAGCTATCAATGCCTTTTACCAGTGCGTGTGCAAGTCGCTTTTCTACGCTCCAAGTGCGCCATTCTAAATCCTGTTTGGATTCTTTTGCTTTGCCATCACCAAGGTAATCAGCAGCAATCGCCATGAGGTTTTCAGTTGCATCGGGTGTCTTATTAAGCACCATGTCTTCAACGGCTTTATGCAATGCTTTTGGGATGTCATCATAAACAACCAATTGACCTGCATTAACGATTCCCATATCCATGCCGACTTTCACCGTATGGTATAAAAACACCGAATGAATCGCTTCACGAACAGGGTTATTACCACGAAATGAGAAAGAGACATTCGAAACACCACCCGAAATCATCGCGTGTGGGAGTGTTTCTTTAATGGTTTTGGTGGCTTCGATAAAATCAACAGCATAGTTATTATGCTCTTCAATACCTGTGCCGATAGCAAAAATATTAGGATCAAAAATTATGTCTTGTGGGAGAAATTTAACCTTATCGACTAACACATTGTAAGCACGGGTACAGATCTCTACTTTGCGCTCATAAGTATCAGCCTGTCCATCCTCATCAAATGCCATCACTACCGCAGCTGCACCATAACGCTTGATTAACTTGGCTTGATTAATAAAGTTCTCTTCACCTTCTTTTAAAGAAATCGAGTTAACAATGCCTTTGCCTTGAATGCATTTTAAACCTGCTTCGATGATGTCCCATTTGGAGGAATCGACCATCACTGGCACACGGGCAATATCAGGTTCGGCGGCACAAAGATTTAGAAAGCGTACCATGGCATCTTTGGATTCCAGCATGCCTTCATCCATATTAATGTCAATAACTTGTGCGCCATTTTGGACTTGCTCAAGCGCCACTTCTAAGGCGGTGTCGTAATCTTCTTCTTTAATAAGGCGTTTAAAACGCGCCGAACCTGTGACATTAGTACGCTCACCAACATTAACAAAAAGACTTTCTGCTGTAATATTAAATGGCTCAAGACCTGATAAACGACATGCAACAGGAATTTCAGGAATTTCTCGTGGTTTTAAGTCACTGACGGCATCGGCTATCGCTTTGATATGCTCAGGGCTAGAGCCACAACAACCACCGACAATATTCAAAAAACCACTTTCACCCCACTCCTTGATATGTTCGGCCATTTCAGGTGGTTCAAGATCATACTCACCAAACTCATTGGGTAAGCCAGCATTAGGGTGCGCCGAAACATGGGTATTACTGATGCGCGAAAGTTCTTGAACATATTGGCGCAACATATCTGGGCCTAAAGCACAGTTTAGGCCGATTGATATGGGCTCAGCATGAGCCAGTGAATTATAGAAGGCTTCGGTTGTTTGACCAGATAGAGTACGACCTGAGGCATCCGTAATCGTGCCTGAAATCATAATTGGTAATTCTACTTTATCTTCTTCAAAGACCGTTTTAACGGCAAAGACTGCTGCTTTGGCATTTAAGGTGTCAAAAACTGTTTCAATCAGAATAATATCCGAGCCACCTTCGATTAGGCCACGAGTAGACGCGCAATAATCTTCCACCAAAGCATCAAAAGTGATGGCACGAAAACCAGGATCATTCACATCAGGTGACATGGAGCAGGTTTTACTGGTAGGGCCTAAAACACCGGCGACAAAACGGGGTTTATCATCCGTACTAAATTTATCCGCAGCCGTTCGTGCTAGTTTTGCAGCAGCGACATTAATTTCATACGCCAAATCCTCCATCTCATAATCAGACATACTGACACGAGTGGAGTTAAAGGTATTAGTTTCAAGAATATCCGCACCTGCTTCAAGATATTCTTCATGTATGTCTTGAATTAGCTTAGGGGCTGTCAATGAAAGAAGGTCGTTATTAGCTTTAATATCAAGATGATAATCCGCAAAACGTGTCCCACGATAAGCCGCTTCATCAAGCTTATGGCGTTGGATCATCGTACCCATCGCACCATCAAGAATCAGAATGCGTGATTTGAGTAGTTCTTTTATTTGGGTAAGTTTTGATGTCATAACACGTTGCGTATAAGTAGTAGATAATATAAGAAGGGTTTTATACTGTAACCGCTGTTAAAAGCAAGTATTCTTTAATAAGTATTTGTAAGTCGTTTTACATGGCTAAAAAAAACAGTGAAAAGTGGGGGGGTGTGCTTTTGT
>CAYTRF010000240.1:0-3441 GCA_964440065.1 uncultured Cocleimonas sp.
AAGCCCTAGCTTGAGTATAAAATACAAAAGAACACCTGAAAAATCAGCCAGCCAATCCAAAACAGAGAATGACCTATCTTGTGAAAAATACTGGAGAACCTCAATAATCGCACCGTAAATAAGCAATGGTAATCCCTTCCATAACCAAAATGGATGGCGCGATATAGATAAGTCCATTAGAAAGGCAAAACCGAAGAAAACAACCAGATGCTGAATTTTATCGTTCAATTCAAAAGTCTCTGGAAGCTCTAACGTATTAGTTGCCACCCAAGTACCCACCATCAACAACGCTATGACAACCGTTCTTGTAATTATCTTAAAAGAATGGATTTGTCTTAAATAACGCACCCACAAAATCAAACGATGTACTAAATCCTGCATTAATGACGCTCAATAAAAAGTTGCGCGAATAGTATCGGTTTTATTTGTATAATCCAAATATTAAATTCAGTACAATCTTAAGGGTCTCAAATAAATTTTGGCGAGACCCTTTCGGATAAGACTACAACATCATTTCCGTTATATACTTTTTAATCAATGATGAGTATTCCCTACAAAGCTTGCCTAGGATATGATGACTTGTAGCCTTACAAAACTTTATCTGACCTAATCAGAGATCCCTTGATGGACGTATCCCACATACTAGATGAATTAAACAAACCCCAGCGCGAAGCGGTTTCTGCCGAATCAATCCCACAGTTAATCCTAGCGGGTGCTGGCAGTGGAAAAACTCGCGTACTGGTTCACCGTATTGCATGGCTGATACAAGTTGAGCAAATATCGCCCTTCGCCATTTTAGCAGTAACATTTACCAATAAAGCCGCCGCCGAAATGCGCGGGCGTATCGAAGGTTTACTCGATTCACCTGTTGGTGGCATGTGGGTTGGCACATTTCATGGGCTTTCGCATCGTCTATTACGTCGTCACTGGCAAGAAGCGAAATTACATCAAAATTTTCAAATTTTAGATTCTGATGATCAATTACGCTTAGTGAAGCGTGTGATGCGCGGCATGCAGCTTGATGAAAAGCTTTGGCCAGCCAAACAATCGCAATGGTATATCAATAATCGCAAGGATGAAGGAGTACGCCCTCAACACATTGAGGACAAAGGCGATTTAACGACCCGCACTTTAATCGAAGTATACTCACAATACGAAGATGCCTGTAATCGTGCTGGCGTTATAGATTTTGCCGAACTGCTATTACGTTCATTAGAGCTGTTACGTGATAACACAGAAATATTAGAACACTACCGCAAACGCTTTCAACACATTCTGGTAGACGAGTTCCAAGACACCAACACCCTACAATACGCCTGGATAAGACTATTGGCTGGACAACACATTCCGCCCTTTGTGGTGGGTGATGACGATCAATCCATCTATGGCTGGCGTGGTGCAAAGATAGAGCACATCCAAAACTTTACCCGTGATTTCCCGCAAACTAAAACCATTAAACTGGAACAAAACTACCGCTCCACAGGCAACATTCTAAAAGCCGCCAATGCGGTTATACAAAACAACACGGGACGTTTAGGTAAAAATCTTTGGACTGACGATAGCGATGGTGACCCACTGCATTTATATGCCGCCTTTAATGAAATAGATGAAGGCAACTATGTTGCCTCACGCATTCAACAATGGGTGCAGCACGGTAACTCACACTGCGACATCGCGATACTCTATCGCTCCAATGCTCAATCGCGTGTATTTGAAAGTATCCTTAATGAAAATGCCATCGCTTATCGTGTGTATGGGGGACAACGCTTTTTCGAGCGCGCCGAGATTAAAGACGCCCTCGCCTATTTACGCCTCAGCGCAAACCGCCACGATGACCCATCATTTGAGCGCGTCATTAATCAACCAACACGCGGTATTGGCAATAAAACAGTAGAAATAATTCGTGAAAATGCACGTAACACCAGTGTTTCAATGTGGCAATCAGCCAGTACTTTACTAGAAAATGCGGCATTCACCCCGCGTGCAGGCACAGCCATTACAGGCTTTATCACCTTAATCAACACCATGGCAAATGACATAGAAGACCAGCCATTGGACGAACAAGTCGAACACGTCATCGAAAGCTCTAAGCTAAAAGATCACTACTTAAAGAAAGAAAAAGGTGACGCAGGACAAGCAAGATTAGAAAATCTGAATGAATTGATCTCCGCCGCTCAAGGTTTCACCTACAAACCCGACGACGAACACGCCGACATGGACTTCCTCACAGCCTTCCTCGCACACGCGTCATTAGAAGCAGGTGAAGGGCAAGGCGATGCAGGAGATGACTGCGTACAGCTGATGACACTGCATTCCGCCAAAGGCTTAGAGTTTCCGCTGGTATTTTTAGTCGGCTTAGAGGAAGGCTTATTTCCACACAAAATGTCCGCCGAAGAAGAAGGTAGGCTAGAAGAAGAGCGCCGTCTTTGTTATGTAGGCATCACCCGTGCAGAAAAACAATTAGTGATAAGTTACGCCGAACAACGCAGGCTTTATGGTGATACCTTATACGGTGTGCCGTCACGCTTTCTAAAGGAAATTCCTGATTCTCTAATTGAAGAAATACGCCCTAAAGTCACCACATATAATAATAGTTGGCAAGCCAGCTATCAAAGAGAAAACAAGCCAAAGTTAGCTATTAGAACCAACGAAACAGGCATGAGGATAGGCGGGCGAGTTTCTCATGCTAAATTTGGTGAAGGTGTGATTACCGATGTCGAAGGTGTAGGAGCACATGCACGAGTGCAGGTTAATTTTGATTTTGAGGGAAGTAAGTGGCTGGTTTTGAGTTATGCAAATTTGACATCACTTTAAGCGAAATTTACTTTTCATTCCTATAGAAAGTACACCCCCCCACTTTTCGCTGTTTTTTTTGGTTTAGATAAGATACTCCTTAACCGCATCAATCACATCCTGCGGAGGGATAACACCTTCACGCCCACGAATCACTGCATGCGAAACACCTTTAGCAACCCACTTATCGCCTCTGGTAAAAGTATGCTCACTGTAAAAATATTTCCCATCAAAATCGTTGATTTCCATACCAAGGGTGAATTTCTGAAATAGCTTTAATGATGATTTGTAATTCATATCATGGTACGCCACTAACGGCATCCACTTACGTTGCTTCATCACCGTCAACAGCCCTGAACGCACAAAGAAATCAAACCGAGACAAATCACATAAAGTTAAGTACCGACCATTGTTTACGTGCAAGCTAATATCTAAATCATTAGGTAGAACGGTAAGTTGTAGCTGGTTTCGCATATCATCCAAAGAAATTGGTGTAGCTCTTTTGGCTTGTAGATAAATGAGTAGTAGGCGTAGGTATAAATTCACTTAAAAAAACCTGTTGTTAATCATTAATTTAGTATAAACCAATTCTTCTCCATAAAAAAAACCGAGATAAACTCGGTTTTTTATTCGATGATGTAAGAGCTT
>CAYTRF010000241.1:0-3436 GCA_964440065.1 uncultured Cocleimonas sp.
TACCTTAGAAAAGGCACTTAGAATAGTAATTAAAGGTGAAAACTAATGGAACCCATGGTTCCATTAGTTTTTAAGAAGTGTATCTTTACTACAAATCCAATACACGGTTACGTTGAGCAACGTAAGCTTGGTCCGAAATCTTCGCCCAGCTTCCGATATCAGCACGGGCAGCTTCAAAGCTCTCGTGGATTTCTTTTGCTAATGGGCTGTGCTTCTTAACATCTGCAAACACTTTCTCTGCCGCCTCACCGAAGCTATCGTAAATATCATCACTGAATGATTTGAGCTTTACACCATGCTCTTTTATTAATGAAGCCAAAGCTTCACCATTTTTAGCATTGTATTCGGACATCATCACATCATTTTCAGCAGATGCTGCTGCCTCGATAATACCTTGTTGAGCTTTTGATAAGCCATCCCACCACTTCTTGTTCATGCCGATGGCGAGCATGGCGCCCGGCTCGTGCATGCCTGGGTAGTAGTAGTATTTAGCCGCTTCGTAGAACTTCATTATCTTGTCATTCCATGGGCCAACCCACTCAGTAGCATCAATCGCACCTGAAGTTAAGTTTTCATAAATTTGACCACCCGGTAAAGTTACTGGTGATGCACCAAGCTTAGAGAGAACATCGCCACCAAGACCTGGGATACGCATTTTCAGACCTTTAAAGTCATCTGCGGAATTCATTTCTTTGCGGAACCAACCACCCATTTGAACGCCTGTATTACCGCACATGAGAGCTTTCAGACCGTAGCTTCCTGCTAACTTATCCCATAATTCTTGACCGCCACCAAAGCGAATCCATGCGTTCATTTCAGTGTAAGTGAGTCCAAAAGGAACAGAGGTGAAGTAGGCGTAACCTGGGTGTTTTCCTTTCCAGTAATACTCTGCTCCGTGATAAATTTGTGAGTTACCCGAAGCAACCTCATCAAATGAGTCGAACGCTTTAACACGCTCACCAGCTGCATAGTATTTAATCTCCATGCTACCGTCGCTCATTTCATTAACACGCTCAGCAAAACGCTGTGCACCTGTGCCTAAACCAGGAAAATCACGAGGCCAAGTAGAGACCATATTGATTTTCATTTTTTTCTCATGCTTTGCAGCAATTGCTGGTGCTGCAACTGTAGCGGCTGCAACCGTAGCTGCACCTGCTAGTACACCTTTGAGCGCTTTGCGCCTGTCTATTTTTTCCATTTATGTTCATCCTCTTTGAATATTAATATTATTGATTTTAGAGTAACTTGAGACCTTTGCACGAGTCATCTGATTCGTGCAAAGGTCTCAACTTGTAATTTAGAATTAAAAATAGAATTCCAAAGTAACTATAGGAGCGTAGATCAAGATTGAGACTATTGCATCGGTAATTATACTTATAATTTATGTTTTTTATTTGAATAAGGATTTTATGCTGTTAGGAACATGCAATGACAAACTACGAAAAAAACAGGGAAAAGTGGGGGGGTGTGCTATCACTACTTAAACTTACTATTTAAACCCCATTTTAGTGAGTAAAGCTTGCCATTGATTTGCTTCAACGGAGGGATGAAATAATTTAGCTCGGTCACTCACTTGTTGCTCTAACTTTTGAATAAAATTATAATCTTTTTCAGATTTTAGTAACAATGCAGTTAATGCTTCAGTATTTTTTACAGGAAAATAACCCAAGAAATCCTCACCTAATAAGCCAATTGAACCTTCAATTTTAGAAGCAATCACGGCTAATCCCGCGACAGTCGCTTCAGAAATCACATTGGCGCCACCTTCCATACTGGAAGGTAATACCATCAAATGACAACGTGCATAAGCTTGACGAATTTGCCAATGCTTTACCTCGCCAAACCAATGATAACGTGGGTTAGTCATCATCTCATCATTAGCCATCCCAGCCCACTTTTGATTATGCGCTTTGCCATAATGTCTTATTCGAAGTCGACTATTAATCGGTAGATTACGTACCGCATAAGCAGGGCGTAAAGAGTCTTTTTCATCACGTAAATGTCCTACCACACAAACATCAAAGGTTCTTTTACTTCGTTTGATGGGGAAGGCTAAGGGTGTGGCTGATTGATAAATTATATTAACCTTATTTCTGGCACTTTCTGGTAAGGCTAAATACGCTAAATCATGTAATACAACCAGTTGGTCTGCTAATTTAATTGAACGCAACGTGGGTTTGGGATGTGTATGGATAAATTGGTATAAGTCCGTTCCTGTCATCGCCACGATTAAAGGTGAGTCAGGATGCTGTAGTTTCCATTGTGCGATAGAAGCTTCGCTACGCCAAGCATGTAAGGCAATCATCAAATCGTAGGATTTTTCATTGTTCTTATCCCATGTCACATCTATATCAACACGGTGCCCTTGCTCTTTTAAGAAAAATGCCCAGCGAGCTGCGGTTGCTCTGTTGCCTGAGAGTGATTTTATTTTTGCGGGGGTGATAATTATAATGTTCATTGGTTAATCTGTTAAACACTCAGGGTCGAAAGCGTACTCACCTTTTAACCACGCTACTATTTCAGCAGAATAGGCTCCATCAAATTGCTGATATATAGCTATAAACTGTTCACATTCAGTTGCCGTTATATTATCCAAACCTTTTAGTTGAAAGCTATCAATATCCTCTATTAACTGCTTTGCTAGTGTATCCCCACCATTTTTATTCAAGCTTTCAAGTAAAGCATTATCTGTTTTATAACGTGCTCCCTGAGTATAGCTTTGTGGTAGGGATTGCAAGGGTATACGCGATAAATAAGGTTGATTCATTGGGTTAACAGCATGACCCGAAGTAAATTTGGCTAAAATACTAGGACGATTTTCAAATGCATTAAGATGTAAGTGCTTAGACATTTTAGCGCCGTCATTGACAGGATAGTTATCCCAAAGAAAGGGTTTGCGCTGGAGTAATTTTTGGACTTTTTCTAAATGACTTTTAGGGTATTCATTGGAGCATACTTTAGGTCCCGTCCAAAATACGTCAATCTCAGCAGGTAAACCTGAGCCTAAATCCTCTAGGTAGTTTTTGGGTATTTCTCCAAATACCTTTTCCAATACAGGGTCGAAAGAATAATATGTAGGGCACATAATGACTTTTTTAGCGCTTGTTTTTGCTAGTACGTCTTTGGTGATTTTAATTTGTGTATTGGCTAAGTTAGGTGAATCACCGCGCATATCGTCAAATAATAAACACAGCACATCGACATTGAGTTGGTTTAAAGTCGCTATTTTATTTTCTAATGTTTTTTGTGCTGTTGCATCATAATTTTTGTAAATTTCAAAAGGACTTAAGCCAATACCAAAATCCAAACCTTGTGATTGATAGTGTTTAACGAGGGTTTTTATTTCTGCAGTCGTTTCTTCTGGCCAATTTTTCTGCCAAGATTTACGTAAATAAGGATCACTTTTGGGTGCATAAATATAAAATTGATAGCCTGT
>CAYTRF010000242.1:0-3396 GCA_964440065.1 uncultured Cocleimonas sp.
GAAATTGGTTCAGTCTTCGCTCGTGGATTCTTACGATTAGGCGCCACCGTTGTTCCTATCACTCGTCAAATGGATATTAAAGAACAGGCCGAATCTATAGATGATCCTGAATTGGTATTAGTGGCGGTGGGAGAAAGTGAGCTACAAGCCGTGTTGTCTGATATTCCAAAACAATGGAAAGATCGTTTGGTATTAATTCAAAATGAATTATTACCTAAAGATTGGAATACTCATCACATCTACCCAACGGTCATTTCAGTGTGGTTTGAAAAGAAAAAAGGACAGGATGTGAAAGTCGTCGTAGCCTCTCCTGTTTTTGGCAAGCATGCAACATTGGTATCGGATGCACTCAATCAATTAGATATTCCTACTGAGGTACTCGACACACCTGATGATTTGGTTTTTGAATTGCTCCGCAAGAATTTTTATATTCTAACCAGCAATATCGCTGGTCTAAAAGTGGGTGGAACAGTGGGTGAATTATGGAATCAGCATCAAGAGTTTGCTAAAGATGTCATTACGGACATCAGTACCATTCAGCAACATTTAGTCGGTTATGTGATTGATAAAGAGAAACTCACCGATGCCATGTTAGTTGCCTTTGAAGGTGATCCAGACCACGGTTGCATGGGGCGTAGTGCACCTGCCAGATTAAAAAGATCCTTAGACATAGCCAAGCAAGCTGGGTTAGAGGTTCCTACGTTAGAAGGTCTAGATTGATTTTTCCCCTAGTTCAACCCCACCATCGACGCTTCCTTCGGAAGGCGTAGCGATATACTTTTCGAATGTTTTTTAGTGAAATTACTTCAAAGTAATCAATGCATCTTCAGAGGGTTCAATCAACTGTCCAATCGCCTCTAAATCCAAGCCATTCTCTTTGGTGATACGCAAGAACTCTTCCACACCCGCATCATCTACGGTGACTAATAAACCACCGCTGGTTTGTGGGTCACATAAAATTTCACGCTGACGTTCTGTGGTCTCGCCAAGCACATGCCCAAAACTTTCAAAGTTTCGACCTGCGCCGCCTGGCGAACAACCCATGTCTAAATATTCATTGATATGGCTAAGTAATGGAATTTTATCAAAATCCAAAATAGCATTAAGCTTACTGCCCTCACACACCTCACGTAAATGCCCTGCTAAGCCAAAGCCCGTCACATCAGTAATGGCGTTTACGCCTTTTATTGCGGCGAGATCGGCACCGATTTTATTGAGCTGACACATGGTTTCTATCGCTAGGGTAATATGCTCATCTTTAATTTTTTTCTGTTTTTGCGCCGTGGTAAAAACACCAATACCCAAGGGCTTTGTCAAAAATAAATGATCTCCTGCTTTGGCGGTATTATTGGGTTTTAGCTGATCAATTTGAATTGTACCTGTGACAGCCAAACCAAAAATCGGCTCAGGGGCATCAATGCTGTGCCCACCCGCAAGACTAATCCCTGCATCTTGACAAACTTTTCGGCCGCCTTCGATAACTTGCTGACCAATCTCTGGCGGTAGCTTATCAATCGGCCAACCAAATATTGCAATCGCCATAATCGGCTTGCCACCCATGGCGTACACATCACTAATCGCGTTAGTTGCGGCTATTTTTCCAAAGGTGAAAGGGTCATCCACAATGGGCATAAAGAAATCCGTGGTACTAATAATGCCGATATTATTGCCAATATCATAAACTGCTGCATCATCGCGTGAGCTATTGCCTACTAACAGTGCCTCATCAAGATGTTGTGTTAATTTTGTCTCTAACATCACATCCAAAACAGCGGGGGAAATCTTACAGCCACAACCTGCTCCATGACTGTATTCTGTTAGGCGAATTTTATTGCTCATTGTTACTCCTATTATTAAATATCTGTGCGATCTTTTTATTATGCCGAATATATTACACGCAAAATGACCTATCAATTTCATCCATTAACACGAGAGGATATGATCAAAACGCAAATGATAATATTGGTATTATAGCGTAACAGGATTACACTCAACTTGGAGTAAAAACTCCAAGTGAGTAGTAAAACATTACTATCGAAGTTTGCGGGTATTAAATGAAATGAAAAAAACAACGGTACTACTTATAACATCATTTATATTAATTTTTTATTTGTTTTCTCGGTTATATGTAACTGATGCAGCCATAGACATAATGTACCAAGAAGAATGTCCAGAAAATGTAACAAAAAATAGAATCTGCAGTGTAGAGCTAGTAGAAAAACGTCCAGATTTTCTCATGCTTAAGATTCATTACCACTATGTCAAAGATAAAGAAGATTCTAATCGTATCGTAATTAAAGCCAACAGAGGCTCACACGATAATACGGTAGGAACTAAAAGAGTACATTCTTTAAAAGAGGGTAGTAACAATATTCTTATCCCTTTTGGTTTATATAAATCTACAGACCATAAAGAAAGCAACCCTTATATCTCTGAATATATCGTCATTAGAGCAAAGGGCTTGTCAAAAGATAACAAGTATTACATTACCCCACATCTTTTAGAGACTTATATAAAATACAAAAAATCTTGGTACGCTGAGGGCGATAAAACATCATGGTAACCACAAATACTGCACAAGTATTGAGTTTCAAAAGCAGAAAACTACTCACAGGGTTAAATAATAAATTAACTGCAAAATGATTAGAGCAAAAAAACCTGCCAAAATATCATCTACCATAATCCCCAAACCACCATGCACTTTTTGATCTAGAATTGAAATTGGCCATGGTTTCCAAATATCAAATAACCTGAATAAGCCAAATCCAAGTAATATCCAAATCCAGCCAGATGGTGCCGCTATCATGGTAATAAAATAACCTGCAAATTCATCCCATACAATCCCTGAGTGATCATGCACACCGAGCATTTCGGATGATTTTCCACAAATCCAAATACCAACGATACATACAATTGCTGTAACCACTAAATACATTGCTAAAGACAAAGGCTGCATTAATAAATAAAGTGGAATAGCTGCTAACGTACCAAATGTGCCAGGTGCAAAGGGTGCTAAACCACTGCCAAAACCAAACGCTAATAGATGAACTGGATGTGTAATGACTTTGCGATTTAGGTCAGCAATTTTTGGATTTTTGTTACTCATGGAAATGATTATAACCTTTCGCTGTTAATTCATTGCCATTCTCATCAATGATACTATTTTTATCCCCTGTAATAACACCGATACAGGTGACTTGTTTATCGAGAAGTTTAATTAATGTTGGTTCTTTCTTCTCTGGAAGAGTAAAAAGTAATTCATAATCATCACCACCTGTTAAGGCATAATGAATAGCATCTTCTCTTTTTATTTTAGTCAGCGCATTAGATAAAGGCAATAATGGGAGATTAATTTGAGCACCAACTTTTGATGCTTCTAAGGTATGTGAAAGATCC
>CAYTRF010000243.1:0-3391 GCA_964440065.1 uncultured Cocleimonas sp.
GTTATAGTTACTTGCAAGGCAATAAGCATTCCGCGTAACTATGCCTCAATTCTGGATTTTTGGCGTTGCCAGAATTTATGGGACTTGATCAGGGTCTCCTCAACTAATCAAGCCTAGCAATGTTTTAATATTGCTAGGCTTTTTCTATGCATCCAAAAAGTAAATTAAGTAGTTATTACTAATTAGGTCACGTTTTATCACAAGGAGAAAAAAATGAAGAAGTTACTTTTACTTATCCCATTTTTATTAATAAGCACGTTCGGAATGGCAGATTCATTAGTCAAAATAAGCAGTAACCACAATGTCGCTGACACAATGGATCGTTTTGAAAAAATAGTAAAAAGCAAAGGTTTGACTGTTTTTGCCCGTGTTGACCATCGCGCAGGTGCTAAAAAAGTAGGCATGGATATGAATGAAGCCCAAGTATTAATTTTTGGTAATCCCAAAATGGGCACTGCAATAATGAAATTTGATGCTGCTGCTGGCTTAGAACTTCCTCTAAGAGTGCTTGTTTATAATGACAATGCTGGGAAAACCTGGGTTTCATATCACAACCCGCAGTCAATGAAAGACACTTATGATGTCGCAAAATCACCAGCACTTGCCAAAGCTGAAGGTGCATTAGCGAAACTAACGGCTAAAGCTGCTGAGTAGATTTTTATTAAAATATTTACTAAGCTCCCTATTGATCAGATGATTCAATAGGGAGCTTTTTTTATGGACAACTACAGCACAAAATACACGGTATTATTTTTACTTTTTATTACTCCTCTAATTGTTGTTGCCTGTCAATCGACACCAGTACCATCAGATGTGGTTACACCTCAGAAACCATCACCTTCTAATTACACACAGTGCACTGAGCCGCGACCACAGATTTGTACCAGAGAATATCGACCTGTTTGTGCCACTAAAGACACAGGCATTCGCTGTGTGACTACCCCCTGTCCCTCGACAGAAAAATCAACCTACGCAACAGGCTGTGTAGCTTGTTCTGATCCAAAAGTTCACGGTTACGAAATGGGTGCTTGCCCTTAAATGACAGGCTTTCAAGCACGATTTGACAAAGCCATCTGGCAGGTAGTATCTGATATACCAGCAGGACGTGTGATGGGGTACGGCGAGGTCGCCCGTGCTGCAGGCTTTCCTCGCCACGCGCGTATGGTGAGTCGCGCTATGAGTCGGTCACACGAAGCCTTACCTTGGTATCGCGTGGTACGTTCTGATCGAAGCTTAGCCTTTAGCAAAGGCAGTGATGCTTATAAAGAACAACAAAAGCTATTAGCTGAAGAGGGTGTGAAAATAATCAAGCATAAAGTAATTCCTTTGGTATCTGATAAAGATAGAGTTTTAGATGAAGTCCTCTGGGGGCCAGATAATTAGCTTGTTTTTGTTATAAAAAGCACACCCCCCCACTTTTCCTTCTTTTTTTAACAAAATATGCTGGATTTACTGAGTTTCTCCTACTATATACAAAGTACCTATTATTATTTTTAGGAGAATAAATGAGTAATAACACCGATCTTCAAAACATCATCAATGGTGAAAAAGTAACAGGCAGTTCTAAAACCACTTTTGAAATTCATAACCCTGCTACGGGGAAGTTAATTCGCACTATGCAAGGCGCCAGTGCTAATGATGTTAATAAAGCTATCCAAGTAGCAAAAGATGCGCTACCAAGTTGGAGTAAAGTCACACCATCTAAGCGTGCTCAAATCATGTTCACCTACCGTGAATTAATACTAAAAAATATTGATGAACTCGCCATTTTGCTTTCAGAAGAACACGGCAAAACATTAGCTGACGCTCATGGTGAGATAATGCGAGGCATTGAGGTCGTTGAGTTTTGCACCAGTATTAATAACCATTTGAAATCTGATTTTACTGCCGATGTTTCTACGGGCATTGATAGTTACAATATTCGTCAACCAGTGGGAGTTTGTGCGGGAATTACACCCTTTAATTTTCCTGCAATGGTGCCGATGTGGATGTATCCTGTGGCTATTTGTTGTGGAAATACTTTTGTCTTAAAATTATCTGAAAGAGATCCTTCGTGTGGGCTACGTTTAGCTGAATTATTAGAAGAGGCGGGCTTACCCAAAGGTGTTATGAATACGGTAGTAGGTGATAAAGAAGCCGTTGATGAGATTTTACATAACCCTGATGTAGGAGCGATTAGCTTTGTTGGCTCAACAGCTGTGGGTGAATATATCTATCAAGAAGGGAGTAAATACAATAAGCGCGTACAAGCCTTATGTGGCGCAAAGAACCATATGATAGTGATGCCTGATGCTAATCTAGATCAAGCCTGCGATGCCATTATTGGTGCTGCCTATGGCTCAGCAGGTGAGCGCTGTATGGCAATCTCAGTAGTTATCACCATTAACGATGAAACCGCAGATAAATTAATTAAACAATTAAAGCCTAAGGTTAAAGGTCTAAAAGTGGGTGCTTTTGATGAAGAAGGTGTTGAAATGGGGCCTGTCATTACACAACAAAGTAAAGATAGAATTTTTTCTTATATTGAGCAAGGAATAGAACAAGGTGCAGAATTAAAAGTAGATGGTCGTGGTAAAGGTAATCGAGAAGGTTATTTTATCGGTGGATGTCTGTTCGATAAAGTAACGCCCGATATGACTATTTATACCGATGAAATCTTCGGCCCAGTTTTATCTATTATCCGTGCTAAAAATTATGATGAAGCGTTGGCGCTAGTTGATAGCCATGAATACGGAAATGGCGCGACCATCTTTACGCGTGATGGCGACACTGCACGCCACTTTGCGATGAATGTTCAAGCAGGGATGGCAGGCATTAATGTCCCAATACCTGTGCCTGTCGCTATGCACAGTTTCGGCGGCTGGAAGCGTTCATTATTTGGCAATACTGGTGTGCATGGAATGGAAGGCATTCGCTTTTATACGCGCTTAAAAACGGTCACAACTAGATGGCCTTCAGGCATTCGTGTCGGCGCACAATTTCATTTTGAAAGTGGTAAGGATGCCTCATAAGCAATTATTTGATAAAGCGGCGAAGTTTGAAAACCTGCATGTAAGTGATGAAATTTTCATTATGGCGAATGCGTGGAGCGCGGGTAGCGCAGTATTGCTTGAAGAGTCAGGTTTTAAAGCCATAGCCACAACAAGCGCTGGAATAGCTTTTAACAATGCTTTGCCCGATTCTGTAGGCGCTGTTTCATTTAAAATGGCATTAGAGGAAACTCAAAAAATCACTCAAGTCGTTAATATTCCTGTGAGCATGGATGCAGAAAATGGCTACGGTGATTCAGCAGATAAAGTCTTTGACAATATGCAAAGAATCATTGCAACGGGGGTTGTTGGGGCGAATATCGAAGATTACACACGAAATTCAGATAAGCCATTTTATGAGT
>CAYTRF010000244.1:0-3381 GCA_964440065.1 uncultured Cocleimonas sp.
AACTATGGGTTTTAAAAACCTAACTTTCAAGAGACTCCTCACAATACTCCTGTTTCTAATCTTTGGATTCATTTCCTCTATGGCAGTAGCTACTCCTAAAATTCTTGTATGGGGTGACAGCCTCAGCGCCGCTTACGGAATTCCCGTAGAAAAAGGCTGGGTAAGCTTAATGAAAAAGGAGCTAGGCGATAGGGCTGAAGTCATTAATGGAAGCATTAGTGGCGAAACCACTCAAGGCGGTTTAACCCGTTTATCAGCCGCTCTGAAAACCCACCAGCCAAATTTAATACTTATCGAACTCGGTGCAAATGATGGCTTGCGTGGCATTCAACCCAATGTGACCAAAGCCAATTTAAAAAGAATGATAGAGCAATCACAAACCAGTGATGCGAAAGTGATTTTGCTAGGAATGAAAATCCCACCAAATTACGGCATGGCGTATTCACAAAAATTTGAAGCCGTTTTCTCTGATTTAGCTAAAGAATATGAACTACCCTTCATTCCATTTTTTCTTAGCCCTGTTATTGAAAAGCTAAAGTTACTACAAGAGGATGAATTACACCCAACGGCTGAAGCACAGCCTTTATTACTCGCTACTGTGTTGCCTGTTGTGAATGATGCTTTAAGGGACCTCTGATTAAGTCTAATTATTTTTAGCTTGCTAAAACTGCCGATATTTTCCACGAAGATCGGCGCAATAGAGTGACTATTACGTCTCACTTCGCGAAAAATAGCGACAATTTTATCGAAGCTAAATTATAATCGACTTGATCAGAGGTCCCTTAAAGTAGGTATGCGATCAAACAGGGCGCTTTTCTAAGTTGAATATTCTTCGCCACCTTCATGGATTTCGTTGTGAAACTGATAAGGATTTATCACATCGACCCGAGGAATGTTTTCAAAATCAGCAATATTCGTGGTGAGAATACTATAGCCATAAACCAGAGCCGTAGCAGCAATTTGCAAATCATGTGCATTTAGCTTGCTTCGTTGCCTTTTAGCTAACGCAAAACTGTATAACTCAGCATACGTGCGGGCGACTTCAGTATTAAAATCAAGGGCAGGTACACTGTTTAAAATATTTTCAACGAAAGCGTGACGATGGATTTTAACATCAGCAGTTTTAGCTAGCTGTACACCTGCTAATAGTTCAGAAACGGTAATCACCGCGATATAAACAGTTTCTGATTGTAAAATAGTCAGTCGAGATAAATCCAAACGCTCATTTTCCGCATCAATAAAAACATTAGTATCAACAATTAATGACATCTAGCAATTTCCAGAACACTAAGCAAAAATCTAATCCCAAGAAGAGGCAGGTAGCGATGCTTCTTTGCTTAATGACTGAATATCATCAGAGAAAGCTTTCTTTTGTGACCGATTAAGCCGATTCGCACTCAATAACTGATTTAAATCAGCCAAGGTCATATTGCTAGAAACGATTGGAATAATCTGTGCGATGTCTTGATTACCTTTAGTGATAATCATGCGCGTGTGTTCGACCCTGACTTTATCAATGACTGAAGCTAGGTTTCTCGCCAACTCAGTGGCAGATATTTTTGGAGAGAGATTATATTTAGCATACATAGTATACGTATAATACATAAAATACATAAAATACGCAATAATTCTTAACTTGTTTTAAGACGAAACAGCACTTCTTCATTTTTAACAGGGCAAATAAATTTTAACAATACTGCCTTAAGTTTCAAATCTTCTTCATAGTCTTTATTTTTACTTCCATACAAGCGATCACCAATCACAAGAAAACCAACGCCCAATAAATGTTTTCTAATTTGATGTTTTCGTCCCGTTTCGATATTCACATCAAGTAACGATGCATTGTTAGCTTTATCATAATTAAGAAACTGGATATGGCTTATGGCGGATTTATCATCAATTGGCTCATCTATGGTTTTCTTATGATTTGAAAACTCAGGAAATGCTTGTGAAAAATCACCCTGCACTTTCACCTCATAATGCTTTTCAATCTCACGCTTTTCAAACATTTTAGAAAACTGAGCCGCTGTCTGTTTTCTGTGAGCCAAGATAATTAAACCACTGGCAGCACGATCTAAACGATGCACAATAAAAGCGGGGCGTTCGGGTTTTAGATTCTTTTCTGCCCAACGATTAATCGTGCAATGATCACCCCATTTAGAACCTTGGGATAACATCCCCGAAGGCTTATTCCAGATACTGTATGCGCCTTGATCACTAATTAATTCAGCAGCTTCGGGTGTGCTAGATAGCACTTTTTTATCATAATAAAAATGTAAAATATCACCCACTGATAAGCTTTTTTTAGCACGGCGAATGCGCTGGGTAGTGCGTTGATTTTTCTTAGCATCCTGCTCAAGCCAGACACAACCTTTTTGCATAAACTGCTTTATTTTTTGACGAGAGAAATCTGTATTCTCTGATAGTAATTCCACTGCTGAAAGTGATTCAGTTACGGGGATATGATGTTCTTGTTTTAATGTCATAATGCTTGAATAGTTAAGGAAGCTCTGATTAACCTAGTTGAATCCTGGCAACGCCAAGTTTTCAAGTTTGAGGCATGGTTTTTAAGCAGTGTCATTCACGGGTTCAAACCAAGAGAAGTAGTTCTGCTGAGCGGAGTCGAAGTACACCCCCCCACTTTTCTGTGTTTTTTTTATTCAAAATGCTTTAATACTCTGACAATTCCAACAATCAGTAAAAGATGCTAAATGCTCTTCACCACAATTTTTACAGGTCCAATTTTCAGCGCTTTCAACATCTTTTTGAGATCTTTTAATCAACTCTTTTGCCCACTTTTCCATATCAGAATCCAACACCCATAATTCAGGCCAAGTAACCAGCATGGGGAGTTCTCCAACTACCGAAGACAAACAATCATTTTTTACCGCACACTCAATGCCTTCCACTTCGAGCAAGTTTTTAAAATGATAGATCATCAACCTATCTTCTGATGTGTAGACTTTTTTCAAATATCTTTCCTGCTATTTAATTGTAGGGTTTAGCCCTATTTTATACTAAATTCTCGCTTCTTATACGTTATCATAAGATCCTTCAAATTTAAGTAGCAATTAAATAATGTCAGAGTTCAAAGCAGGCGCATTAGTCTATTACAAAAGCAAAGCAGCAATCGTCGAAACCGTCAACGATAAAATCGAAATATCCTTCTTTAAAACTACCAAACGGGTACGCGACAAAGATATTAAGTTACTGCACTCAGGCCCCATTAAAGATGTATCGACATTAAACATGGACGTGCCTGAATCTCTGAATACCTTGGATGAAACTCTGGAATTATTAGAAGGCGAAAGCGTATCATTAGCTGATTTAGCCGAACTTCTTTATGGTGAGTTTACGCCACAAAGTGCTTGGTCTAGCTGG
>CAYTRF010000245.1:0-2318 GCA_964440065.1 uncultured Cocleimonas sp.
AAAAAAAGCAGGCGTGAAATCTGCCTTAATTGGCGGTGAACTATACGTTAACCGACCCGACGGAAAACGCGCATGGGTGCATGATGTAGTGCGCGTGGCGCGAAAGCCAGAAGATCAAGATGCCGTTGATAGTCTCGGTTTTGGCATCTTCAATATTTATGATTTAGATGGCAAAGATTATTCCATGCACTATGCTGATGCGATTCAAAAAGTGCAGGAATTATTTGGCAAAGACGGCTTAGTACATTCGGTAGAAACAATCGTTGGTGACGAGAAAGCCATCTTTAAACAATTCTCAAAATGGGTAGATGAAGAAAGTGCCGAAGGTGTCGTAGTACGTAGTGATACCGCTGGTGTATTCAAAATAAAACCTCGCCATACATTGGATTTAGCCGTCGTTGGTTTTACCGAAGGCATCGATGATCGCTCAGGCATGTTGCACAGTATGTTGCTGGCAGTGGTTCGTAGCGATGGCAGTTTTCAGATTATATCGCGCGTTGGTGGCGGTTTTAGTGATGAACAACGTGTTGAAATACTAAAAATTCTGCAACCGCAAGTTGTTGAAAGTGAATACGCCGAGGTCAACTCAGACCGCGTTGCCTATCAAATGATAAAACCTGGCTTGGTGATCGAAATATCCTGCCTCGATATCATCTCGCGAACCTCACACGGCAGCACCATCGACCGTATGATAATCGAATGGAATGAAGACAAAAACCAGTGGGAAGGCATTCGCCGTTTACCTTTGTGCAGTATTATTTCACCACAGTTTTTACGCATTCGTGATGACAAAACGGCCAATGCAGATGATGTGAAAATGTCGCAACTTTCAGATATTACCGAAATACCTGACTTAGAACGTGTTGCCGATGATTTGATATTACCTACTAGCACCGTCATGGAGCGCATTGTCGCCACCAAAACACTCAAAGAAGCAACCATGGTACGCAAACTATTACTTTGGAAAACCAATAAAGAAGAAGCCTCACGGGATCATCCTGCTTATGTACTTCACCTCACAAATTATAGCCCGAATCGCAAAGAGCCCTTGCAACATGAAATCCGTGTGAGTAGCTCCGAAGAACAGATTAGAATGCTGTTAGAGAATTGGAAAGAGAAATATATTGTGGGTGGTTGGACTGTATTGTAATAATCAGATTTGCAAACAATCTCTCTATTTTTTGTAAATACTCTTGCACATATTGTTCTAGTAAAGAATCTAGGTTAAATTGCACAGATGCCTATCTCATCAAAATCTCCCAGCAAAAAAGCTAAAGCAAAACCTCAACACACCCCGATGATACAACAATACCTTGGGATAAAGTCTGAAAACCCTGATTTATTGCTGTTCTATCGCATGGGGGATTTTTATGAGTTGTTTTTTGATGATGCTAAACGCGCCGCGAAAATTCTTAATATCACCCTAACTGCACGGGGTAAAGCCAACGGTAATCCAATTCCTATGGCAGGAATTCCTTATCATGCCGCTGAGCAGTATTTACCTCGGCTTTTAAAACAAGGCATATCGGTTGGGATTTGTGAGCAAATTGGTGACCCTGCAACATCCAAAGGACCAGTTGAGCGCAAAGTCGTTCGGATACTTACGCCCGGTACAGTGACGGATGATTTCTTGCTGGATGAACGCCAAGATAATTTATTACTTGCTGTTTCTGTTAATGATGATCGTTTCGGCATCGCCTATATTGATCTTAGTAATGGTCGCTTTAATGTACAACAGGTTGATGACCACCAATCTTTAATTAATGAAATTGAGCGTTTAAATCCTGCTGAGATTTTATTGGAGGAAGACTTTTTATTGCCTAGTGGCTCGCGGATTTTATCATCAGACAGTTACCCGATTACCCAACGCGCTCCTTGGCACTTTGATGAGGACTCTGCTCGCACGCTACTGCAAAAGCAATTAGGCACTAAAGATTTGGCAGGTTTTGGTTGTGATGATTTACCGGCTGCCGTGATTGCCGCGGGTGCATTGCTTCAATATGTGAATGAAACCCAACGTACAGCCTTACCTCACATTACCAGCATGCAGGTTGAAAGTAGCGATGATGGGATTATTTTAGATGCTGCGAGTCGTCGAAATTTAGAGTTAGAATTTAGCTTAGTAGGCGATCATAAAAACACCTTGATTTCAGTTTTGGATAAAACATCAACAAGTATGGGTGGGCGCTTATTACGACGTTGGTTAAATAAACCTTTGCGTGATCAAGCTGTTTTACGCAATCGGCATCAAGCAGTTGAGTGCCTGATTCAACAATACCACTATGAACCGTTACAAGAGCGCTTGAAACATATCGGTG
>CAYTRF010000245.1:2328-3368 GCA_964440065.1 uncultured Cocleimonas sp.
ATATTGAAAGAATCATCTCGCGTATTGCACTGGGTTCTGCGCGGCCGCGTGATTTATCTACTTTGCGTAACTCGCTTAAAATCATTCCGGAATTGCACCGTGTATTAAGTAATGTTTCTGAACAAGCCGACAATACCCATATTCAAACCTTACATAAAGGCATGGACATTCATGCCGAATTAGTAGAATTACTGGATACATCCATTATCGAAGAACCTCCTGTTTTAATCCGTGATGGAGGAGTGATTGCTGAAGGCTATGATGAGCAGCTAGAGGAGTTTCGTAATTTAAGTAAAAACTCAGACCAGTATTTACTGGATTTAGAAACCCGTGAAAAACAACGCACAGGTATTGCTAGCCTTAAGGTGGCTTACAATCGGGTGCATGGTTTTTATATTGAAATACCACGCTCTCAGTCCGATAAAATTCCGCCAGAGTACGTGCGCCGACAAACGCTTAAAATGGCAGAACGGTTTATCTTGCCCGAGCTAAAAGAGTTTGAGGATAAAGTGCTTTCAGCAAGAGAGCGTTCATTAGCGCGTGAAAAAGCATTGTATGAAAGCTTACTAAAAACGCTAGCGCATCATATTTTACCCTTGCGTGAAACGGCTCAAAATATTGCTGAAATTGATGTCTTGTCAAACTTTGCAGAACGCGCTGTATTACTTAATTACAACTGCCCAACATTGACTGACAAGCCTGGTATTCACATCACCGCAGGACGACATCCTGTAGTAGAACAAACGCTGGATGATCCCTTTGTGCCCAATGATTTAATTATGGATTCACAACGTCGCATGTTAATGATTACAGGCCCCAATATGGGCGGTAAATCGACCTATATGCGTCAAGTTACTTTAATTGCTCTGATGGCGCATATCGGTTGTTATGTTCCAGCGGACGCAGCAATTTTAGGGCCAATTGATCGCATCTTTACCCGCATCGGCGCACATGACGATCTCAGTACAGGGCGTTCCACCTTTATGGTGGAAATGACCGAAGCGGCGAATATTCTTAATAATGCCACGGCAAATTCACTG
>CAYTRF010000246.1:0-3356 GCA_964440065.1 uncultured Cocleimonas sp.
CATAAAAAAGCCAGACCGAAGTCTGGCTCAAAGCTTCTACAAAAAGCAAGGGGGGCTTTTTGTAGAAATAAGTCCCGTAGGACTTGGGGGCTAACAACATAAAATTTGGGGGTAAATTGTTGTTAAGCCCAAAATCTATTTTTTTATAAAATAGATAATATCTTGCCTCTATGTGAGTAATATCTCATAGCTAACTTTTTAGGTCATCTGTTAGGCGATGAGTTACCTGCCTTTCTGATAAATGGTGAAGAATAATCTAATTTTATGTGGGCTTAAAAATGAAGGTGAGTAGTTTCACATTTGATTTCTTGATAACTACTTTATTAAAAAATAAGAATATTGCTACTTCTATTTTTTATGCCTCTTAGTTCTATATTATTATTACTATTGCTACTTATTAATCTAAAGCAGGCGAACGGATGACGGCCATTTTTTCAACCTGCATATCGCGATAGCTGAATGGAATTCCGCCCATATTATAACCCGATTCTTTTTCACCACCAAAGGGCATCCAATCCACTCTAAAGGCACTGTGATCATTTATCATCACAGCTGTAGCTTCCAAATTTTGCCAACCAGCTAGGGCAGTATCAATGTGCTTGGTAAAGATAGAGGCTTGAAATGAGAACGGTACAGCGTTGGCGCGCTCAACAGCTTCATCCATATCAGTGTAGCTATAAATACAAATTACAGGGCCAAAAACTTCTTGTTGGCTTACTTTGCTTTTGATATCAGGGTTTAATAAAATTGTGGGGGCATAAAAACCTTTGCCCAGCGCCGTTAATTTTTCACCGCCAGTGGCAAGAATAGCTGATTCTTTTATCGCCTCAGTAACCCATTGATCGATGCGCTCTACTTCTGAATCACGTATCAGCGGTCCAATTTCAGTATCTTTGTTTGCAGGATCGCCAGATTTCATTTTATTTGCAAAATCAACCAAGCCCTGTACGACTTCATCAAATAAGGTTTCATGCACATAGACGCGCTGCACGGATACACAAACTTGCCCAGCATGATAAAAGCCACCCTTCGCGAGCAATGGCAACATATCGCTAACATCGGCATCTTCAGCAACAATAACAGGCGCAATTCCTCCGTGTTCCAAAGCGCAATGCGTACCAGGGGATAAACGTGATTTGAGCATCCAACCAACACGAGCACTGCCAATAAAACTAAAAAAGGCGACACGTTTATCTTCAACCATTCTACCGGCAACGTCTAAATCTTCAGCGGCAATTGGCTGACACCAACCTTCTGGCAAACCTGCCTCTTCAAGTAATTCGCAAAATGCAAAAGCTGATAAGGCGGTATCCGAGGCAGGTTTAATAATCACTGGGCAACCAGTAGCAACGGCTGGTGCAACTTGATGCACGATGAGATTAATGGGGTGGTTAAAGGCACTAAATGCCAACACGACACCGCGTGGCTGTTTTCGCGTAAAAGCAACGCGGTTAGCGGATGCAGGGTTACGTTGCATGGGTACTTCAGTGCCACTTTCATTACGAATTAATTCGACACAATTTAAAACACCATCAATCGCGCGGGTCATTTCAACGCGTGTATCAAGTAGTGGTTTACCACCTTCTGCCAGTGATATTTGTACTAAATCATCAAAGCGCTGAGTCATTAAATCAGCTGTTTTTCTAAGTATTTTGATACGCTGATGAGCACTCAACCATTTTTTTCTATTATTAAACAGCGTTGATGCATTAACTAAAGCTTGCTCTGCTCCTGCTTGGTTAATGGTTTCAACCGTGCCAATGAGCTTACCGTTAAAAGGTGAAGTGACGCTTAATACTTTGTCGGCGGCATTAGCCTTCGGAACTTTTATTTTGTAATGCATTTTTATAGCTCCCTATATTGGACAAACCAAGTTGCCTAGTTTCTCAGTCAGCTTCATATTCTCAGAATAATCAACAGGTACATCAACAATCACCACGGTATTATCTGCAAAGGCTTTTTCTAAGGTGGGCAATAAATCATCGGCACTTTCTACACGATAACCTTTAGCCCCAAAAGATTCAGCGTATTTAACAAAGTCAGGATTGTTAAATGAGATATGACTTTCACGACCATAATGGCGCAGTTGATGCCACTTTATCAGCCCATATTCGCTGTCATTCCAAATCATAATAACAATGGCAATATTGTGTCGTAATGCGGTTTCAATCTCCTGAGAGTTCATCATAAACCCCGCATCTCCTGTAATTGTCATTATGTTTTTATCAGGGTTGACCATCTTCGCAGCAATTGCTCCAGGTACGCCGATTCCCATCGAGGCGAAGCCATTGGAAATAATGCACGTATTTGGTTTTTCAGTTCTATAGAGGCGCGCGATCCACATTTTATGTGCCCCCACGTCTGAGATTAAAATATCATCATCTGCCATGGCTTTGCGCGCATCCGATAAAATCCGTTGTGGCTTAATCGGGAAGCCTTGGTCCTTTTCAAAATCACTTAGTTCAGCAACAATCATTTCGCGCAGATGGGATTCACGTGTTTCTTTATGAGGTTTTGCAATTTCTGCAATGCGATTTAATGATGCTCCAATCTCGCCTAAAACGCCCGCTGATAAAATATAGTGTTTATCTACTTCAGCGTATTGCTCGTCAATATGAATGATTTTTTTATCAGCGCTCGGATGCCAAAGATGAGGGTGGTATTCAACCATATCGAAGCCAATACAAATAATTACATCGGCTCGATCAAAACCACAAGCAACAAAGTCATGCGCTTGTAAGCCCACTGAACCAAGGCACAGCGGATGAGAAAATGGGATGCAGCCCTTCGCCATAAAAGTTTGGGCAACAGGAATATTTAGTGTCTCAGCAAAGGCGATGAGTTGCTTATGCGCACGCCCTCTAATAACGCCATTACCGGCCATAACAATTGGCATCTTTGCTTCTGAAATTAGTTTGGCTGCTTGCTCAATTTTTTCTTGGGGGGCAACGGGTGGGAATGGCGATTGTACTTTTAAGGGCAATGTAGATGCTTCAGCTTCTTGCTCAGAGATATCTTCTGGAAAACTAATAAAAGAACCGCCGGGCTTTTCAGCTTCGGCATCTTTAAAGGCTTTACGTACAATTTCAGGAATAATTTCTGGGGATAAAATTTCGGTGCTGTATTTTGAAATAGGCTTAAATAAGCTCACTAAATCCAAAATTTGATGGCTTTCTTTGTGCATACGCGTGGTCGCGCCTTGCCCTGCAATCGCTACAATCGGTGCGCGATCCATATTGGCATCGGCAAAGCCTGTAATTAAGTTAGTGGCACCAGGGCCAAGTGTTGCTAAACAAACCCCTGCTTTTCCCGTTAACCTGCCATAAACATCTGCCATGAAAGCAGCACCTTGTTCG
>CAYTRF010000247.1:0-3354 GCA_964440065.1 uncultured Cocleimonas sp.
TGTGTCACTTTTCCTCGTCTCAAAGTCGGTCAAAAAGTTAAGTATAAAAGTAAGACCTATAATGGCGACACTTTAATTTAATGGTAATAGGAAAATAATGATGAATACAGTCACTAAATCATGTCTACTTTCGATAATGTTATTAACCTTTGTTGTTAATGCCGATAGTAATACTAGCTCTCAATCAAAAGGAGGGGCTGTGATTAAAGTAGCGGGTAAAACCTACACATTGTCTTTAAAAAAATGCTACAGCGCTACACAGCTTTTTGAAGGGGAAAACCTGACTGCATTTATCATTACCACGCACCTGTCTAGAAAAAGCAAAGAGCCAGGGCCTCGGTTTTCAGCTACTGGTAGTAAAACAGGAAAGACAGGCTATCAATTGCAAATTGATGGTGGTTTTTCAAAAGGCGGTACACTCTACCAAGGAAAAATGCCCTATGAGAGTTTTAAGGATAAAAGGCTCATTTACTCTGGTAAAGCTGACAGTTATACCAGAGTAAATAAAAAGCCGGTAAAGGAGCTTGTCCCCATAAATATTACAGTCTCATGTAATTAATAACATAAGCTTAAATTTATTGAAAGTAGGATGAAAAATTGAATCATGAATTTTGCTACACCAAAGTCAAAATGCCATTGAAGTAAAAAATAAACCGCTTCCTTGGTTTGGCAGTAAAAGACTAGAAACAAAAAATATAAAACAACTTTATTCAAAAGAAGTGCTTTCAACTTCAACTTCCAGTAATCGAAGTTCAAGTTATGATCTTCATATCATCAGTTTTGATGAAGATGATATGACGTTACTGAATGTTGAAAAAAGCGAGCAGCACTATTTATTGAACAACAAGTAGAGAAGTGCCTCATTAATTGCTACCTTTATCACCGTGTTGATTATTAATCTCATTCTGGGTGTGGGCGCGTATCAATCAGGCGCGATGAAGAGCATGAGTCAGGGTTCGACCAGTGTTAGTTCAGGCTTATTTGGGGGAATGGAAAGACAGGAAATATGATAGAGAGTGCTCAGAATGATAAGTTTTCGCCACCTTCTGATGGCAAGATAAGCGAAAACCAGATCGCAATCTTAATTCTGAATTTAAAGAAAACAGAGGATTATCGGAAACCTCAAGAAACTCAACCACTATGCACTAAAAGTGCATAGTGGTTGAGTTATTGTTATACATTGGCGAACGTTTAAAGAGAAAACAGCCTGTTTCATTGTGAATCAGTAATACCTATAGCAAAAACTAATAAACAATCGTATTATAGTTATATTACTATATTCTAATTTACAGGCTTACTAATTTACCGTGTCAAAATCATTAATAAAAATTAAAAAATTGCATTTTGGATGGAGTGATCGTGAAACTTTCTCAGGCCTTTCTTTAGATATTCCTGCTGGAAAGATAACGGCGATTATGGGTCCAAGTGGTACGGGTAAAACCACACTTTTAAGAATGATGGGTGGTCAACTAAAACCTCATAGCGGGAGTGTATTTGTAGAAGGTTTAGATATTCCTAGCTTGAATCGAAATAATCTATACAAGGCGCGTCGACGCATGGGTATGCTATTTCAATCGGGTGCTTTGTTAACCGACTTAAGTGTTTTTGAAAACATAGCCTTTCCTATTCGTGAGCATTATCAATTCTCTGAGTCGATGATTCGTGACATCGTACTAATGAAGCTAGAACTTGTGGGTCTGCGTGGTGCAAGAGATTTACAACCCTCTGAGCTTTCAGGTGGCATGTCACGGCGTGTAGCACTGGCAAGAGCCATTGTCCTTGATCCAGTTTTAATGATGTATGACGAGCCGTTTACGGGCCTTGATCCTGTAACATTAGGAACGATTGTTAGTTTAATCAAAGAGCTAAATGATTCTCTTGGCATGACTAGTGTGGTTGTTTCGCACGATATTCACGAGACATTTTCCATCGCAGATTACGTTTGTATTCTCTCTGAAGGCAAACTTATGGCAGCAGGCTCACCCGATGAATTAATCAATTCTGACTCTGAATTTGTACAACAATTTGTCAATGGTAAACCCGATGGTCCGATGCCATTTCATTACCCTGCTAGGTGTTTGCAAGATGACTTGTTAGGGTCTGAACAAGAGGCTCAAAGTTAATATGGGCTTTATACTCAGCTTGGTATTGACTCCGTTACAAAAAGTGGGTGCATTTGTTATTGAATCACTGGCTAACTTGGGCCGCGCTAGTATTTTTTTATTGCAAGTGATACTTGGGTTTAAGGAGATTTTGCTCCGCCCTAGTTTGTTAATAAAAGAGCTTTATTCAGTCGGTGTTCTGTCCCTGCTGATCATTGTTTTTTCTGCCATCTTTGTTGGCATGGTTTTAAGCTTGTTAGGTTATGTAACACTGGTAGATTTTGGGGCAGAGGAATCATTAGGTGTGTTGGTTTCAATGTCGCTAATTCGCGAATTAGGCCCTGTATTAACCGCCTTATTATTCTCCGGTAGAGCAGGTTCAGCATTAACGGCTGAAATAGGCTTAATGAAAGCAACCGAACAGCTAGCCAGTATGGAAATGATGGCAGTAGATCCAATTCGACGTATTATTACACCGCGTTTTTATGCGGGTTTGATCTCAATGCCACTTTTAACCATTATCTTTATGCTGGTGGGTATTTATTCAGGTTACTTGGTTGGTAGTGTATGGCTGGGTGTGGATGAAGGCTCTTTTTGGTCGCAGATGCAAAGCAAAGTTGAACTTCGTCACGATATTATTAATGGCATTATTAAAAGTATCGTATTTGGTTTTGTGGTGACATGGATAGCTGTTTTTCAAGGCTATAATGCCAAACCAACCTCGGAAGGTGTCAGTAGGGCAACAACAAATTCGGTAGTTTATTCGGCATTGGCAGTGCTAGCGTTAGATTTTGTATTAACTGCCATCATGTTTTTAGAAGTGTAGATAAAAGGTATTAGATATGGGTACTTCCAGAAAAGTAGAAATTTTAGTTGGAACATTTGTTGTTTTAGCTGTTTTAGCATTTGTTGGGTTGGCGATGAATGTGAGCAACTTATCAAGCTTAACGTCAGACAAGGGTTACCATGTTAACGCTAGTTTTGACAATATTGGTGGTTTACGCACACGAGCTAAAGTCACACTTTCTGGTGTGAATATTGGAAGAGTTACCAGTATCTCCTACGATAAAAAGACCTTTCGTGCTGTAGTGAATATGAAAATTGATGAAGCTTACGATTATCTTCCTAGCGATACACAAGCCAGTATTTATACGGCAGGTTTATTAGGTGAGCAGTATATTGCACTTGAACCTGGTGCTGAAGATGAAGTCCTTACAGATGGTAGTAGCATGGACTTGACACAATCTGCTGT
>CAYTRF010000248.1:0-3292 GCA_964440065.1 uncultured Cocleimonas sp.
CGGGGTTGGCGAATAAGGCTTGCGCGAGTAACACGCGTAGCTTGCGACCGGGTGCCACTTCACTCATTAAGCCAAAATGTAGCGCTTCTTCGATGCCTGCATTTAGCAAAATATCACCCGCACGACTTTCTGCCGTGTAGCCATCCATCTCGGCAAATTCAGCTTCAAGGTTTCCTACTTTTATGCCATCGGCATCAGACATTTCAGGTAAACCATAAATGCGCTCACGCTCGCACTTGATCTCCCACAGCTCTCTGTCACCCATAATCACCGCATCAATAACGCTGTGCTGTTCAAAAGCGAACTGGTCTTGGCTTAAGATACCGAGCTTATCGCCTGGAGTAATCGATATATTACCTGAGCTTGGCTCTAGCTCACCGCTCATTATTTTCATTAAGGTCGATTTACCACAGCCATTTGCGCCAATTAAACCGTAGCGGTTACCGTTGTCAAATTTAGCCGAAATATTTTCAAAAAGAGGCTCAGAGCCAAATTGCATGGTGATGTTTGCTGTGGAGATCAAAGGAAAGTCCGAGGAATAATATTTAAGGTGGCGTATTATACAGGCTTATTGTTTTTGAGTATATGGTGGGATTTTTTGCGATATATTAGTGCTTGATTGCGCCTTTATATTTACACAGAAGGGCTAAGAAGGGGGCAGTTATTGGTTTGAACCATAAAATGACACTGCTTAAAACCAATGCTTCGAACTTGATAACTTGGCGTTGCCAGAATTTATGGTACTTGATGAGAATACCCTTAAGTACCTTATTGTATTGTACGAAAATATTAAAAAGTACATTCATTCTTCACCTTTAATGGATATATCACTAATCTATAAAACCTAGTAAAGTACTAGGCTTTATAACTTTGATTGGTTCTTTATGTCTGAGAAACCTGAGCACTTTAGCGTTGAAAAACGTATTTTGGTGGCAATGCGAAAAACTCTGTCAGCTGTTGTCAAAGATGTAACTCCTTCTAGCTCTGCCTTAAAATCCCCTTTAACGACAAGCACGATTGAAGATATTAAAATGTGTTTTGGTTTAATTGCAGCGCGAGAGCAAGAACTTGCAAAAGAGGCAGGAATTGAGCTTAACGAGCGCCCTCAATACACGGATGAACCTACAAAAAGTAATGTGGTTTCATTGGGCTCGCTAACATCTAGTATTAAAAAACCTGAGCAAAAGGATTCGTAATGGCCATCAAAACTTATCAAGATTACAGCAAACAAGACATGTTAGACCTAACCCAAGGTGTGATGTCTTATTTAGATGGTTGGAAGCTCTCAAATGAGCAAGTATTGGCAGTTCTAGGAATAACTGAAATAGCCAAATCACGTCACATTAATAACTTTCGCATGGGCGACAAAGCCTTTCCAGAAGCGGATGATTTATTGATTCGTATTGATCATATAATTGGCATTGCGGATGCCTTGCGCACGACTTTCCCCTTTAGTGATGCCATGCGTTTTACGTGGTTAAGAAAAGTCCATCGCCGTTTTCAGAGAAACACACCGCTCGCGGTGATTATGGCAGATGATAGCCCTAATGGTTTAATGAAAGTGCGCATGGAGGTTGATTGTTCTTATGGTTATACCATTTCTGAGGCGATGCGCGAGCAGCAAGCTTCTGGCTAAATAATAAGTTCGATTAAGAACAGCAGCATTGTCTATCTTACTATTTTTTCGATTAACTTGGGTTCATCAATAAAAATATTTCGCGTTCCTTGCAGCTGCTCAATCAAATCATTACGACGTCTTTCTTCATTGCTAGGTTGATCAACCTTATTCCAATAAGCCAGTGTTTGAGCTTGTTTAGTAAATATTTTTAAGTCATAAGTTTGCGACATATGAAACATGGAGCGCGCGACTTCGCCTTGACTCGCAGGGGCAGGCTCTACAATGCGTCTTTTAATATCAACTTTAAAATCGTATGAGCCAAAGGCACGTACCTCACCTTTTATCACGCCAAAACGATGGCTTGCACGAAGCATATTTAAGTCGCGCCGACTTGGGTAAAGGTTATGCAAGTCGGATTCGATAAAGTTGAATATTTTACGATAACGACAATCACGACGGTCTTTACATTTTAACTCATTGACAACCCAAGCCATGGGGAAGATATGTTCGATATTAATCCACTCAGGCTTGTTGGGGCCGAACTGTTGCAGGCTGTAAATGGTTTTCCCACCTGTTGAATAAAGTTCTTTCCAAAATAAACGTATAGCATGTTGATAGCTTCTTAGTTGAGTCTGTCTTTGATTCTTGGCTTCATTCATGTGAATAACTCTAGCACATCTGTATTGGCTGTGGCTTAATTCATCCTTAATTTAAATACTTGGTGGATACTATGCCGATTACACCTAGCTCCTTTCCAAATTCAAGAATGCGTCGTATGCGCCGTGATGATTTTTCACGCCGCTTAATGCGTGAAAATGTTCTCACGGTGAATGATTTAATCTTCCCTGTGTTTGTTATCGAAGGTGAAAATACCAAAGAAGCTATTGCCTCAATGCCTGTTGTTGAGCGACTCTCGATTGATTTATTGGTCAAAGAAGCTAAGGAAGTTTACGATTTAGGTGTGCCAGCGATGGCATTGTTTCCTGTGGTTGGAGATGATAAAAAATCTGATTTGGCAGAAGAGGCATACAACCCACAAGGCTTAGCCCAACGCGCGGTACGCGCCATTAAAGAAGTGGTGCCTGAGCTAGGCGTAATTACCGATGTGGCGCTTGACCCTTTCACCTCTCACGGTCAAGACGGGTTGATGAATGATGAAGGCTATATTATCAATGATGAAACGGTTGAGGTGTTGGTAAAACAAGCTGTTTCACATGCTGATGCAGGGGCAGATATTGTCGCTCCATCGGATATGATGGATGGTCGTATTGGAATGATTCGTGCCGCATTGGAAAAAGCAGGGCATACCAATACACGAATTTTGGCATATTCTGCAAAGTATGCATAAAGTTTTTATGGGCCATTTAGTGATGCGGTCGGTTCAGCTGGAAACGTAGCGGGTGGTAATAAATATAGTTATCAGCAAGATCCCGCCAATAGCGATGAAGCACTTTATGAAGTAGCGCTGGATTTGGCCGAAGGCGCTGACATGGTAATGATAAAACCTGGTATGCCGTATTTGGATATTGTGCGTCGGATTAAAGATGAATTTAAAGCCCCTACTTATGTTTATCAGGTAAGCTGTGAATACGCCATGCTTAAAGCAGCTTCGCAAAATGGTTGGTTAGAAGAAAAAGAAGTTGTCATGGAAGCTTTACTAGGTATGAAGCGCGC
>CAYTRF010000249.1:0-3289 GCA_964440065.1 uncultured Cocleimonas sp.
AAATATGCACAAGTTATGACCTTAGGGATACTATATTAAAAAAACATTAGCAATTAGCAATCATACGATGCCAGTATTATCGGGTAGTTTAGATAGCTATATTCAATCAGTACGTGAAATTCGCGTATTAGCCAAATCAGAAGAGCAAGCATTAGCAGTCGAATTACGTGAAAATGATGACTTAGAAGCTGCACGTCAGCTTATTATGCATAACCTACGTTTTGTAATTAAAGTTGCTCGTGGTTATAGCGGTTATGGCCTACCACTAGCTGATTTAGTTCAAGAAGGAAATATTGGCTTAATGAAAGCGGTAAAGCGTTTTGATCCAAGCGTAAATGTTCGTTTAGTTTCTTTCGCGGTTCATTGGATTCGTGCAGAAATCCACGAGTTTATTCTTAAAAACTGGAAAATCGTAAAAGTAGCAACAACCAAAGCACAACGTAAACTCTTCTTTAACCTAAGAAGTAAAAAGAAGCGCTTAGCATGGATGAACCTTGCAGAAGTCAATGAAATTGCAGATGACTTAGGCGTAACCAGCAAAGACGTGCTTGAGATGGAAAAGCGTATGACGGGAGTAGATATTGGTTTTGATCTGCCTGCTGGCTCAGATGATGATGAAAAAGCCTATCATCCAAGTCAGTACCTGCAATCTGAGACAATTGATCCTTCCGAAGCAACCGAGAATGCAGATTGGGAAGATCATACCCAGAGTTTGTTTAGGAATGCTTTAGAAACACTTGATGATCGCAGTAAGGATATTCTAGCGAGTCGCTGGTTAGTGGATAAGAAGGCAACTTTGCAAGACCTTGCCGGCAGGTATGGCATTTCAGCTGAGCGAATTCGCCAGATTGAAAGCAATGCTATTTCTAAATTGAAGTTGGCAGTCGCAGAAACATAAGTTTCTAAAAAAACGAAGAAAAGTGGGGGGGTGTGCTTTTATAGTCACCTCCCTTTTTTTATGCTTGAAATTTATTCATTAAGTCACCATAAATAGTCACATAGATTTTGGAGGTATTAAGCATGACAGATAAATATCAAATCGTTTGCTCGCACTGTCTTAGTATAAATCGTGTGCCAAGCAAGAGATTGGGAGATAATCCACATTGTGGGAAATGCAGGAAAAGCGTAATTACGGGGAAACCCATTGAATTAAGTGACGCTAATTTTGTAAAAGTCAGTACCAAAAATAGCTTGCCCGTTATTGTAGATTTTTGGGCGGAATGGTGTGGCCCTTGTAAAATGATGGCACCAGCATTTGCAGAGGCGGCTAATGAATTAAAAACAACTGCTGTATTAGCGAAGTTAAATACCGAAATCGCACAACAAACAGCGGCTCGTTTCGCTATTAGAAGCATTCCCACTATGATTGCATTTAAAGATGGCAAAGAAGTAGGACGACAATCAGGGGCATTGAGCAAGCAACAAATTGTGCAGTGGGTGCAGTCGCTTACCTAAATAAGTAAAAAAGGGCGAGCTTTGTATAAATTCTAGTATCGTTTGCAACAGCGAAAACGAGCTATCATTCAAAGTGGAGGCTGTACTTTTATAACTTAAAATCCACTCAATTTAATGTGCTTCATCCCAATTCATCCCTACCCCAGTATCTACAACCAAAGGTACATCTAACTGTGCCGCATTGACCATTCTATCGACTATTGTTTTTTCAACTAGCTCAAGCTCGCTCTCAGGTACATCGAATACTAATTCATCATGTACCTGCATAATCATTTTAGCTTTTATCTCGCCAACCATAGTCGCTTCTCGCAACCAATCATTAACAGAAATCATGGATACTTTAATAATATCAGCAGCCGTTCCTTGCATCGGGGCGTTGATTGCAGTGCGCTCTGCGTGTTGGCGAAGCATACCATTTCGATGATTTATATTAGGCAAATAAAGTCGACGACCGAATAAGGTTTCAACATAGCCATCTTCTTTGGCTTTTTCGCGGGTATCTTCCATATAATGTTTCACACCCGGATAGCGGATGAAATATTTCTTCACATACTCAGCAGCTTCGGTGCGCGATACCTTTAATTGTTTGGCTAAGCCAAAAGCAGACATACCGTAGATTAAGCCAAAGTTGACGGCTTTTGCAGCGCGGCGTTGTCCTGTTTCTACCTGATCTAGTGCGACTTCAAAAATTTCAGAGGCAGTGGCTCGGTGGATGTCTTTGCCTTCGGAGAAGGCACTTAGTAAACTTTTATCTGCGGATAAGTGCGCCATGATGCGCAATTCAATTTGAGAATAATCCGCCGCTAAAATTTTATTACCTTTCTGTGGAATAAAAGCCTGACGGATACGTCGTCCCTCTGCGTTTCGAATAGGAATATTCTGTAAGTTTGGTGATTGAGATGAAAGCCTGCCAGTTGCTGCCACAGTTTGATGATAAGAGGTGTGCACCCGCCCAGTTTTTTCATTAATTTCTTGTGGAAGTTTGTCCGTGTAAGTTGAGCGTAATTTGCTTAAACCGCGATGTTCTAATAACCAACGGGGTACGTCATGTTCCTCTGCCAACTTTTCAAGTACATCAACACTGGTGGAGGGTTGCCCTTTTTTTGTTTTACTGATGACAGGTAGATTAAGCTTATCTTCACTAAAAAATATTTCGCCAATTTGTTTAGGTGAGCCAAGGTTAAACTCACAGCCTGCTTCAGTGTATATTTTTTGCTCCAGTTCATTCATCCGTTCGCTGAGTTCGATACTTTGTTGTTGAAGCATGCTGGCATCAACTAATACACCGTTACGCTCAACATCTGAAAGGACTTTTAATAATGGAATTTCAATCTCTCGGTAAAGCTTTTCTTGTTGCCTGCGAGGTTTTAACTGTGGCCAGAAGAAGTTATGCAAGCGCATCGTCATATCAGCATCTTCAGCGGCATAGATCGACGCGCCTTTAAAGCCTGTTTCTTGATTGGGATCTAGCTCAACTTGATTAAACGTAAGTTGTTTTTTGCCTGTGCCAGCAATATCTTTAAACGCTATATTGGTATGATTTAGGTGCTTTTCACAAAGGGTGTCCATATCATGGCGACTGGAAACAGAGTCTAAAATATAGGATTCTAATAAAGTATCGTGTCGGATACCTTTTAACTCAACCCCGTGATTTAGTAAAATAGAACGATCATATTTAAGATTTTGCCCTACTTTAAGAGCCGTTGGGTCTTCTAGCAAAGGTTTGAGCTTTGCTAGCGTATCATCAAGATTGAGTTGTTTAGGTGCGCCAACATAATCATGTGCTAGGGGTAAATAAGCAGCTGTGCCTGCTTCAATACAAAATGACATGCCA
>CAYTRF010000250.1:0-3285 GCA_964440065.1 uncultured Cocleimonas sp.
CCCTGTCTTGCCGAACGACCACGTAATTGGTTATCATTTCGGCGAGATTCATGTCGCTCAGTACCGATAATATGTAAACCACCTGATTTAATAACCGCATCATGGCGCTTTTGCCAACCTACTTTTATCTTGGCAATATCTTCGTCAGTTGCACCTGCTTCTTCTAGCGTTTTAATTTCAGCATCAAGTGACCCACCCAGTACGATATCCGTACCACGACCAGCCATATTAGTAGCAATAGTCAATGCACCAGGACGACCTGCATTTTCAATAATATGGGCTTCACGTTCGTGTTGTTTGGCATTTAAAACTTCGTGTTTGATATTTTTCTTATTTAATAACGCTGAAAGAACCTCAGAGGTATCTATCGAAGCTGTACCAACCAAAACAGGCTGACCTTTCTTCTTACAAAACTCGATTTCTTCGGCAATCGCTTCGTATTTTTCTTCTTCTGACATATAAACAAGGTCATTTGAATCAATACGTGCAAGTGGCTTATTACCCGGAATAACAACAACTTCTAGACCATAAATCTCATGTAACTCAAAAGCTTCTGTATCCGCTGTACCCGTCATTCCTGATAAGTTTTTATACAAACGGAAATAATTCTGGAAGGTAATTGATGCCATAGTCTGGTTTTCGGCATTAATATTGACACCTTCTTTGGCTTCAATAGCTTGATGCAAGCCGTCAGACCAACGTCTACCCGGCATAGTACGACCCGTAAACTCATCAACAATGACAATTTCACTATCATTAATTATGTAGTCTACATTGTTCTCAAAAAGATTATGGGCGCGTAAACAAGCATTAAAGTGATGCAACACCGAAATACTGGCGTTATCATAAAGCCCCTGTCCTTCTGGAAGAATTCCTGCTTTTTGAAGTAAGCCTTCAGCGGTTTCATGCCCTGTATCGGTTAAGAAAATTTGCTTACTCTTCTCATCAACCGTGAAATCACCTTCAACTTCAACCTCTTCGCCATCTTCACCAATCTGCTTTTTAAGATCAGGAACGATTTTATTAATTTGGGTATAAATTTCAGATGAGTCTTCTGCAGCACCTGAGATAATCAACGGTGTTCTCGCCTCATCAATTAGGATGGAATCAACCTCATCCACAATGGCGAAATTAAGCGGGCGCTGTACGCGCTCTTCTTTAGTAAAGGCCATATTATCGCGCAGATAATCAAAGCCAAATTCGTTATTTGTACCGTAGGTAATATCAGAATTATAAGAAGCTTGGCGTTGTTCTTGGTTCATACCATTTACAATAACGCCCGTGCTCATACCTAAGAAGTTGTAAAGTTTAGACATCCATCGTGCATCACGAGTAGCCAAATAATCATTTACCGTGATGACATGAACACCTTCACCTGATAATGCATTTAAGTAAGCCGATAGTGTCGCAACCAAGGTTTTACCTTCACCGGTACGCATCTCAGCAATTTTACCTTCATGCAACACCATGCCACCGATCATTTGCACATCATAATGACGCATTTCCATGACACGTTTTCCCGCCTCACGAACCGTTGCAAATGCCTCAGGAAGAATGTCATCTAAATTACTACCGTTTTTTAAACGCTCACGAAATTCAGCAGTTTTTGCCTGTATTTGTTCATCAGATAATGCTGAGTACTCATCTTCGTAATCAGTAATTTTTTTTATAGTTTTTGAATAAGCTTTAATCAATCTGTCGTTGCGACTACCAAAAAGCTTTTTAGTAACTTTTCCAAACATTAATAATCCCCTGGATGTCCGGTATTTTTATAAATATTTCAATTTTCGCCTTTTGAATATGGCAGAAAAGAGAAGAATAGAGTTGACTATGAGGGCAATACTAACCTTTACAAGAGCTTCCCTCAAAAATATGGCAACAGTATATTACAACTTAACCGTTATGTACCTTAATGACTTATTTTTATTGTTAATTATTTTCTATTAGCTATTTATTTAGAAACTATGCGATGACCCATTAAATCTACGTATTTTTCAGGATTAACCGCAATTCCATTATGCCAAACCTCAAGATGAAGATGTGACCCTGTAGCACGACCTGTTCTACCCATTTTTGCAATTTTTGAACGTTGTCTAACCACATCACCTTCTTCAACCAGAATTTTATCTAGGTGCGCATAACGGCTTTTTAAGGAATCGCTGTGATGAATTTCAATAACATTACCGTAACCCCCTTTTCTCCCTGCAAACGTGACAAAGCCGCTTCCAATCGCTCTTATAATACTGCCTTTTTTTGCCGCAATGTCTATACCATTATGTTTGCGATATTTACCATTAATGGGATCGTTTCTCATGCCATACCTTGATGAGATATAACCTGAATCCACAGGTTGAGCGTGAAGTAGTGGTGCTTCTAATTGCTTACTTAAATCAAAAACAATTGATGCGACGACTTTGCTCGGCATTGCTTCATTTGACATCAATTGAAAGGCTTTTAAACGAGCATCTTGTTTGGATAATTTTCGTTCTGATAGCTTGATACTTTCTAGTAACTCAGTTTCATTAACATGCTTTAGATTTGGCTCAACTGAGATACCTGAAATTCCACCAATTGATGATTTATTATCACTTTTAACGACTTCTATCTGTGTGGAAGACTTAATTCCTGTTAACACACTCATTGCAACCAGTGATATCGCCCCTAAAAACAACATAGGCATTAATAACGTCCAGCGGTTCAGCTGTACTTTTATTGGCGCTCGTCCATCACCTCTTAACAAAATAATTTTCATGGTATCCTTACCAAAATCAATAATCCAATTTAGATCATCTCTATCCATTAATTTGATGATTCTATTAATAGAGATGCCAGCACACCATGAAGAAAATAAGCGACTTAGTTAATCGTCAGTTGACCAGAAGTATCAAAAGCTACGATAAACTGTCGAATTCGGTCTATGAAATGCTACATTTGAATAAAGACAAGCATAATATTTGGGTAGTTGTTAAGCAGCAGCAACTGACTTTAATGACGGATAATCCCTACCTCGGCACACAACTTCGTTATCAACAAGATCACATTAGGGACAAATTAAATCGACAATTTCTTTTAGAGCTAAAAAAAAGCAAAGTGAAAATTGTGCCCCCCACCGCGGAACGACCAAAAATAAAAGAAGAGCGATTTGTTATTACGAAGAAAGCGGGAAAGGTATTAGAGAGTATTGCTGAAATGATTGATGATGATGAACTAAGAGCATCACTTAAGAAATTAGGGAATAGGGATTAATATTAAAATAAGCTTTAAGTTGAGACCTTTGCGCGAGCT
>CAYTRF010000251.1:0-3273 GCA_964440065.1 uncultured Cocleimonas sp.
ACTCAGAAAAAACAGGATAATACTGTAAATCCTTTAAAGCTATTTGATAAACAATATATTGAAACTGTTAAAGGGGAGTTTAAAATCCTGTGGCCTAAGAATGATTCTGTACCTGCAGTAGCCTCAACAAAAATAATGGTTCAGAGTTCCCCAAAACATCATGTGGAAATATTTTTAAACGGTAAAAAAGTTAATCCTTTGAATTACGATGGGAATTATACCAACAAAAACAATACAGCAATTATTAGAAAATGGGTGGGTGTCGACATAGACATTAATCGTAAAAACAATACTGTACTGGCAATTTTAAAAACTAAATCTGGCAAAGAGATTGCCAGAAAGACACATAGTATTCACTTTTCAGGCGAAGCTGATTATGTTGAATTCGTACCTGAAAAATCTGTTCTAATAGCTGACGGAAAAACTAAGCCTATCATTGCTTTGAGAATAAAAGATGAGGATGGGTACCCATTGAGGGCAAATACACAGGGTGTCTTTAGCTTTGTAGGTGAACACTACCAAGTAATAAAACAACTTGATGATAAAAAAAGATTAGACCTAAATGAACATATATCTGGCTCTAATAAATACAGAGTTAATGAAGATGGTCTAGCTTATATTGAGTTAAAACCAACGACACAATCTGGAGAAATCAAACTTAAGTTTAAACTTAAGAATCGAGAAAAAACAGTTAGCGCTTGGTTAACACCAAGTCTTAGAGAGTGGATATTAGTTGGAATAGCCGAAGGAACTATCGCTCACAAAAAATTAAGTGGCAACATCAAAGCCTTAAGTGATCTTGATAAGGCGGAAAAAACTTATAAACGCGGTCGTGTTGCTTTCTTTGCCAAAGGCAAAGTCAAAGGTAAATACCTGCTCACTCTGGCCTATGACACACATAAGAAAAAACGTCAGAATAGCTCTAGTTCAAATTCCAGCTTTGAGAAAGCAACCAATGCCATAGACCCTGATGCTTGGTATACAATCTATGCAGATAACAGCCACAGCCAGTATGAAGCGCCAAGCTCTGAGAAGCTCTACGTTAAAATTGAAAAAGAAAGCTTCTATGCCGTATTTGGTGATTTTCAAACTAACTTAAGTGTTACCGAACTTACAAAGTATGAACGTGTGCTTACGGGCATTAAAAGTGAATATAAAGGTAAACGCTTTGAATACAATGCCTTCATAAGTGAAACCAGTAATAAACATCATCATGAAGAAATTCCTGGCGATGGTACTTCAGGTCTTTATCATCTAAACAATGACATTGTTATAAATAGTGAAAAGATAAAAATAGAAACACGTGACAGGTTCCACTCTGAAATCATCATAGAATCCCGTGAACTTTCACGCTACCAAGACTACGAAATTGATTATGATGCGGGCACCCTATTCTTCAAGTTTCCTATTAATGGGCGTGATCAGAACTTTAATCCTAATTTTATTGTAGTGGATTACGACAGTGAGACAGATTCAAAAAAATCTATCACTGCAGGTGGTAGAGTAGCGATTAAAACTAACAATGAAAAACTTGAGGTAGGGTTAAGCGCAATACAAATTGGTCGTAATAAATCCAAAAATGATTTACTTATCGGGATAGATGCAAATTACCAACTTACACCTGATACTAAAATTCATGCGGAAATTGCTCAATCAAAATCTTTACTGAATCAGTTTGATACCCGAACAGCACAAATATTAGAACTAGAAAAACGAATTACAAAGATAGAAACCAGAGTTTATTACCGCAAACAAGAAAAAGGCTATGGGCTTGGGTCAGAAGGAAGTATCAGTAATATCGAAACAGGTACTAAGAAAGTAGGTGCAGAAATACGTTATAAACTTAACGATAAAACTAGCATTGATGGTGAGATTTCTCGACAAGATAATTTAACAAATGATAACCAAAGACAACTCGCTCAAATCAATTTAAATCATCAATATAAGCAATTCAATACTGAAATAGGCTTACGGCATAGCAAAGAAATTTTGGATGACAAGCGCATCAATAGCAACACGCTATTATTAGGGGGGAAGCACACGACCAAAGATGGCAAAATATCTTTTAGGAGTAATATAGAAAAGGGCTTCAATAAAGACAATGGATCAGAACTCAATCCAGACCGCCTAACGGTGGGTGTGGATATAAAACTTAAAGAAGGAATTACCTTATTCGCAGAACATGAAGTTACTGACAATGGTGAAGTGAAAACTCGTAACAACCGCATAGGAGTAAGTAAATCTTTATGGAAAGGAGCTAAAGCTAAAACCAGCTACACTCAAGAGCGAACAGATCAAGAACAAAGAAACTATGCTACCTTAGGCCTTAGCCAGAGAATAAAAGTAACTGAAAAAATAAAGGCTGATATCAGTATTGATCATGCTAAAACGCTTAGTGGGACTCAACAGAAATTTAATGAAAATGAACCTGATTTTGCTGGCCCTCGACGTGATGATTACACTGCATTTTCAGTCGGCTTAGGATCTAATGACAAAGAGTACAGCTGGACTACTCGCCTTGAGTTCAGAAATGGTGATATTGAAGATAAAATTAATTTTACAGCTGGACTTATCCGCCACTTAGAAAATGGCAAGCAAGTTAGTGGAAAGCTCTCTTATTATAATTCAGATAACGATATTGGCGAAACTAAGAAAGTCAGCAAGTTAAGTTTCGGTACTGCTTGGCATCCGAAAGACAAAGACTTTGTTATGTTTAGTCGGCTTGACTTAATAGATGATAAATTAAACACTACAAGCAACGAAACGAGCGACACACATACACAGAAAATTGTTCACAATATACACTTTAATCGTAAAATTAACCGTAAGACCCAAATTGGTCTACATCATGGAATAAAGCATGTTGTTGATACTAATAATCAGACCAAACACAGTGCAACAATTGACACTGGGACCATTGAAATACGACGAGATATTTCTAGCAAGGTGGATATAGGCATTAGAGGTGGTTACTTACGTGACTGGACAGAGAAAACAACAGAAGCAGTTGCTGGTATCTCTGTTGGCGTAACACCCATGAAGAATGCATGGATAGAGCTGGGATATAACTTTGAAGGTTTTGATGATGAAGATTTCGATCAAAGCAACTACAAACGTAAAGGTCCCTACGCCAGCTTCCGTTATAAGTTTAATCAAAGTAGTTTTGATGGAAAAGATTTACCTATTCGTAGAAAGAGTAAAAAGAAAGATAATATAAAGAGACCTTTGCACGAGTCGGATGACGAGTAAAAATGGTTGAAATTCCACTGCTTT
>CAYTRF010000252.1:0-3270 GCA_964440065.1 uncultured Cocleimonas sp.
AGCAAAATCATCCAACATTTTTCGTTGCATGTCTTTTTTCATTAAAGATTGGTGTTTATGTTGCCCATGAATATCAACTAACTGTTCACCTAATTGGCGTAACATACCTAAATTACAAGGGCTGCCATTAATCCATGCTCTGGATTTTCCTGTGGATGAAATGACACGACGGAGAATACATTGTTCATCATCATTCAAGTCTTGTTCAATAAGCCATTGTTGTGCGGATGGCGTATCATCAAGATCCACACTTAGTGTAATCTCAGCTTTGTCTGTGCCATGGCGCACTACTCCGCTATCAGCTCGATCACCTAATACCAGCCCGATAGCATCTACTAAGATAGATTTACCAGCACCGGTTTCCCCTGTCAGGGCGGTCATACCTGAACTTAAATCAAGATCCAGTTTTTCTATAATGGCAAAGTTTTTGAGGTGGATATGAGTTAGCATCGTATTTATTATGTTCTTTAAATATTCACAGAATACACTAAAAGAATACAAAAAGCGAACAAATTAGTGTTAATACGACTCTCATTATGAGTTAAGTACACCCCCCCACTTTTCTCGTGTTTTTATAGATCTTAATAAGTGGTGAAGATCTAGAAGGTTTGTTTTTACCTCTCAAAATCTTTCTTCTCACTGGGTAAGTCTTGATACCTTCGCAGGGAAGGCTTATATTCGCGTGTTAACCAAGGTGAAACTTAGTAATGGAGATCAAGCTGATGCTTACATCTACACATTACGCTCATAAGCTCATCATAATGCGTGATATGGATAGAAATATTTAGTGCCTATTAAACCCTCTTTTAAATTAGCCCTTACAGCAGTACGGGATATGATCCCTTTGTTAATTGCAGCTGCTCCCTTTGGGGCAGTTTATGGTGCTTTAGCCGTTAGCCAAGGGCTTTCAAATTGGTTGGTGATGGCAATGTCATTGCTAGTTTTTGCGGGTGCGTCGCAATTTATTGCCGTTACCTTATTAGCCTCAGTAACCGCTTACCCCATTATTATTTTAACGGTTTTTGTGGTTAATTTACGTCATATGCTGTATTCGGCATCTTTAATGCCTCACATCGAAGAAATTCCTCAATGGTTAAGAGCGCCCATGGCATTTTGGATGACAGATGAGGCGTATGCGGTTGTTAGTCGCTATGTGTTAAAAAAACCCAGTACTTCGGAATTTATCTCATACTACCTTGGTGCAGCTTTATCTATGTACGTGGTTTGGGCAACCTTCACCTGGCTGGGAATGACGTTGGGGCAGAAAATCCCTAATATTGAAAACTGGGGCTTGGAAGTTGCAATGATAGTTGCTTTTGTGGGTATCGTGGTACCTGCCATCAAAACACGGGCTGATTGGGTGTGTGGTTCAACAGCGGTGATTAGTGCTTTGCTGACGTATGATTGGCCACATCAAACGGGATTGTTATTTTCATCATTTGTGGCAATTGTTGCAGGATTAATTGTAAGTGTTAATCAGAATAGAGACACCAAACAAATCAAGAAGCAGGTCAAAGAACAATCCAAAAAATGTCAAGGAGTGAGCCATGAGTGATTGGGTTTTAATAGTAAGCATGGCAGCACTTACTTTTCTTCCGCGTTATCTACCTTTTGCATTAGCAGGAAAGGTGAAAATACCGCCGATGGTTTCACAAGCGTTAGCCTTTGTGCCCATTGCCGTTTTGACGGTAATTGTGATTCAAACGGGTTTTGTACGAGGTGGTGAGCTACAGATGAATGTGCAAAACCATCACATGCTAGCGTCAATTATTGCATTTGTTGTGGCTATTATTTCTCGTCATATGTTTTTAACAATAGCGGTGGGCTTAGTGTCTTTTGGTTTAATGGAGTGGCTGTTGGTATAACCCTATTTCATGCTACAATCACCTGAATAATAGGGTGAGACCTTACGCCGAATCAGATGACTCGTGCAAAAGTTTCAGGGCATTAATATTTTTGGGGAAAAATATGTTTAAAATAAATTCACGTCACTTAATAAGTACTGCGGCTTCAGCCAGAGTAGTTTCAGCCAAGGTAGTTTCATTCGTCGTGCTTACTTCACTTGGGCTAACGGCTTGCGGTGGTGGCGGAAGTGGCTTCCAAGCACCAACAATCGCCAACGGCGTTTTCAAAGACAGCAATGTCTCAGGGCTATCCTATGTTTCGGGTGATACTAATGGTATTACCAATACAGCAGGCGCTTTTCGTTACGAAGAGGGTAACAATGTTGCGTTCTCCATCGGCGGTGTTAGCTTAGGTGAAGGCTTAGGCAAGGCCGTAATGACACCGATTGACCTAGTAGCAGGTGGTTCACTTAGCTCCTCAGAAGTTATCAATAAAGCGCGTTTTTTGATGATGTTGGATGAAAACAATATGCCAGCCGATGGCATCACCATTTCACAAAAAGTCCAAACAAAAGCGACAAGTTGGACAACAGTTGATTTCGCATCAGAGGGCTTCCCATCGGCCAATGTAAACAGCATTATCGTTGATGCCTCCGTTGAAGATGGTGTTTCACATGCATTACCAAGTGTTGAAGATGCAACGGCTCATTTAAGAACCACCTTGATTTGTGCTAGCTCTGGTGCTTTTGTTGGGGCGTACTCAGGAACAGAAAGTGGTAACTTTGCTTTTGTGGTTAATCCCGTGACAGGAAAAGTTAGTGGTTCAAGTTTTGCAACAGGTCAAAGCCCTCTTGAAGTTGTCTCCGTAACTGATGTCGATATTGCCAATGATTTTCAATTTAATAGTACCGAAGCAGGGGCTAAAAGCTACGCGGGGAAAATCACCTCATCGGATGATATGAGCGGTACATGGGTGAACTCTGGAGATGCAGCTCAATCGGGTAATTTTACAGGCACAAGATTGGGCGGTAAAAATAATGCAGTAACGCGCTACACGGTTACGTTTAAAAGTAACAGTGCGGATAAAACAGGGGTTTACACTTTTGATGTAGACAGTGCGAATAATATCACTGGAACATCCTACGATGTAGCAACAAAAGCTGAGAGTGGATTAACAGGTTCGATTAGCGATAATGAGCTAACAGTAGAAGCAGAAGATGGTACGCAGATAACAGGATTTATCGATAGTAATTCGTCTATAACGGGCACATGGATTAATCGGACATCACAGACAGTAGGAAGCCTAGAAGGCGCAGGTTGTCGGCTTAATTAGTTAATATGGGGCTTGCAGCTCTACTCTTTAATAGAGACCTTTGCATAAATTCTAGTATCGTTTTTAAACAACAAAAACGAGCTATCATTCAAG
>CAYTRF010000253.1:0-3262 GCA_964440065.1 uncultured Cocleimonas sp.
GTTGAAGTTACCTTTAAATCCTTTAGTAATACATCAGTAGAGACGGATACTGTTACAACTGGAGATGTGGCAGCGACAGGAAATAAGGTTGGTACTCACGCAGTTAATGGTAATTTTATTGAGACCTCAAAGATTGTTACAAAAGATACCATTACACTAACGGTTCCTGTTGTAGGCTCAATTACATCAGTGACGGATCTAACCTTAAATTTTTCTCCTGCAATGCGCGCTGCTTTTGGAACGGTTTGTGAAGGGCAGGTATGGAATTCTACATATGACCTAACAACAACTGGCTCGGCAACTTCGGCAGGGGTGACAACTCAAATTCCTGCAACGACATCAAGCCATAGTGTTAACTATACCATTGAGAGTGTAAACGTATCACAGACTGTAACTGCAGGTACCTTTACTACTTATCAACAAAAAAGAGAAGATGGTACGACTGTGGGTACTACGTGGTTTGATGTAGCAACAGGTGTTGAAGTAAAAAGCGAGAGTCGTAACAACTCAGGTGCTTTGATTAGTACCCAAGAGTTAATATCTAATAACTAAGTGGTAATGATAAACTCCTCCACTTTCGCAAAAAAACGGCGAAAAGTGGGGGGGTGTACTTTTTAAGATGAAAAATGGGGTACGACTAGCTTAAATCATTAATCAGTGTTTCACGATAGTTTTCAGGTACAGGCGAAACGGTATGAGTGTAGTTGTCATGTTTAATGCCGACACTGATAGGGGCACCATTTTTGGCAGCATCGACCATTTCATCACTTAATTCAAAACGCATAAAATGAACCGCCGACGTTTTTTCCTCGGTTTCACGTTCTAAATCTTCGTTTGTGATTGCATATACTTTGTCTAAGCCGCCTACTTGTACCCACGTTTGACGGTCTATTCCGATTAAGTTAGCTAACGCTTCAGCACGTTCATCCGCATCCACATATTCAATCATCATGGTGCCTTTCCAATTGGAACCAGTTGGGATTAGTGGATTGTAGGCTTCCAGCTCATCTCGAATGCCATCAAGTTCGAAGATTTTTTCGGCACGAAGCATTTCTTGGATTTGATATTGAACGGTTAAACGATCTTCAAAGTACATCGTTACGTTAGGTCCGATTTCTAAGTTACGGTTTTTCTTATGTGCCATAACATTGGCACGCATTTCTGCGCGAACGGCAGAGTATTTTTCTAGTGAAAGTAAGTCGTTACGACTAAGCAGGGTATTCATTGTATTGTCCATAATACTGTTTTTAGGAGAGGCCGTAAGCCATGCGTAATAGAGTTAAAGGATGATGAGGCTTGGAGTCATCAGTACCCAAAGCCTTGTTCAATCCATTACCAATTTGGTAGCCCGCCATGGGGCAATCACTACTATAGTAGTTAGATTCAGATTTTTGTACTTTCGTCACGATAGGTCGACAGATTTTCATGGAAATCTCATGGTATTCTTCTTTAACCGCGTAAGTACCGTCGTGCCCAGAACAACGCTCTATGGTTTCAATATCGGTATCTTGAATTAATTTTAATAAGTCTCGTGTTTTCAAACCCATGTTTTGTACACGTAAATGACAGGCAGCGTGATAGGCTATCTTGCCTAATGACTCTTTGAAGTTAGTATTTAGCAAATCTTTTTTGTGGCGTAACATTAAATACTCAAAGGGATCAAAAATGTGTGCCTTCACTTTTTGTACATCGGCATCCTCTGGAAACATTAGGGGTAATTCTTGTTTAAACATCAGTACACAAGAAGGGACAGGTGCAATAATGTCCCAGCCCGCATCTATCTTTTTAACCATTTCTGGAATGTTAATATTTTTAGCATGTTCAACAGCTTTAAGGTCGCCTAGTTCTAGTTTTGGCATGCCACAACAAACTTCTTTATCAACTAAGGAGACAGGGATTTCATTGTGACCAAGCACCTTATTTAAATCTTCTAATAAATGTGGTTCGTTTCGGTTAGCATAACAGGTAGCAAAAATAGCGACTTTTCCTGTTGTTCGATCGGTTGTTTTAATCTCAGAATGTTTATTTGAAGAGCTAGCCGCTTCGATACGTTTACGACCTGTTTTACTATGGTATTCGGGGATGACAGCATCAGGATGTACGCCCAAAACCTTTTTCATTGCTTTACGCGCAAGCCCATTTTTATTGGCTGCATTTACAATGCTAGAAACCACGGGAATGCCAGCTAAATTACCGACGGTATCGGTTGCTGATAGAATTTTATCACGCGTTTTTATATCACCTTTTTTATGTTTTATCGCTTTCGCGCGTAGCATTAAATGCGGGAAATCTACATTCCACTCATGTGGTGGTGTGTAGGGACACTTTGTCATATAACAAAGGTCGCAGAGATAACATTGATCAACGACTTTCATAAAGTCTTTTTTGTCAACGCCATCTACTTCAAATGTTTCCGATTCATCGACCAAGTCGAATAATGTTGGAAAGGAGTTACACAAGCTCACGCAACGCCGACAGCCATGGCAAATATCGTAGACGCGCTCTAATTCTTTGTTTAACGAATCTTCGTTATAAAAGTCGGGATTTTTCCAATCAAGTGGGTGTCTAGTTGGAGCTTCTAGATTGCCTTCTCGAATAGCCATGCGGTATTCCTTGCGTTGAGTTGTTATTGTTAGTGAAAACTTCCCTCCTATTAAGGAGGGAAGTGTTAGATCATTAGCCTGAATTAGATATGCTGATTCAGGACAAAATGATTTTAAGCATCAAGACTATCGAGTGCTTTCTGGAAACGATTAGCGTGTGAACGCTCCGCTTTACCAAGTGTTTCAAACCAGTCAGCAATCTCTTCAAAACCTTCTTCACGAGCTGCTTTAGTCATGCCAGGGTACATGTCAGTGTACTCATGGGTTTCACCCGCTACTGCTGTTTTTAGGTTGTCAGAAGTTGGACCAAAAGGTAGGCCTGTTGCAGGATCACCCGTTTCTTCTAAGTACTCAAGGTGGCCGTGCGCATGGCCTGTTTCACCTTCAGCAGTTGAACGGAAAACAGTAGCAACATCATTGTATCCTTCAACATCCGCTTTTGCTGCAAAGTATAAGTAACGACGGTTAGCCTGAGATTCACCAGCGAAAGCATCTTTTAAGTTTTGTTCAGTTTTTGTTCCTTTAAGAGACATATTGTTCCTCCATTATAATATTTAAGTTCTCTAAATCAGCATAAAAAGATTATGCCCCGTAATAATATAGGAATAATTAATCAATAGGTCTAATTAAATAATTAGAATGTTTCGATTCAAAAAAAC
>CAYTRF010000254.1:0-3260 GCA_964440065.1 uncultured Cocleimonas sp.
ACGCTACGCAGTTACAGCTATGCTGGATTTGTCGCTACACAGTGATAATGGTCCCGTTTCGCTGGTGGAAATTTCTGAGCGTCAGGACATATCTCTTTCTTATCTTGAGCAGTTATTTTCTAAGTTAAGACGTAATGAGTTAGTGAATAGTATGCGTGGCCCTGGTGGGGGTTATACCTTAAGCCGAGCGCCTGAGAATATTGCCGTTTCAAATATTATTATGGCGGTTGATGAAAATCTTGATGTGACTAACTGTGGGAACTCTCCAGAGGGTTGTGATAAATCCAATAAACGGTGTTTAACACATAATTTATGGATGGACTTAAGCAACAGAATTCAGAATTTTTTGGATGAAATATCATTACAAGATTTAATGGATAAAGGTGATGTGATCGAAGTTGCCACAAGGCAAAATTTGCAACAACATCAAAAGGTTATAAACCTTAATTTATAGAAATTATTTTGTATAACCAATGTTAGATAAAATAGAAAATTAGAGAATCAATACAATGAGTAACGTGAAAACCCCAATCTACATGGATTATTCTGCAACTACGCCAACAGACCAGCGTGTTGCAGACCTAATGGCAAAATACCTAACGGTTGATACCGCCTATGGAAATCCTGCTTCAAGCAGTCATTCTTTTGGTTGGGAAGCAGACGAAGCGGTTAAAAAAGCGCGCCAACAAATTGCTGATTTAATCAATGCGGATTCGCGTGAGATTGTTTGGACCAGTGGTGCTACTGAGTCAGATAATTTAGCCATTAAAGGTGCAGCGCATTTTAATACACGTAAAGGCAAGCACATCATAACCATGAAAACCGAGCATAAAGCAGTTTTAGATACCTGCCGACAGCTTGAGCGTGAAGGGTTTGAAGTGACTTATCTTGACCCACAAGATGATGGTTTATTAGATATTCAAGTATTAAAAGATGCGATTCGTGATGACACAACCGTCGTTTCAATTATGCATGTAAATAATGAGATTGGTGTGATTCAAGACATTGCCGCAATTGGTGAGATTTGTCGTGAAAATAAAATAGTATTTCATGTTGATGCTGCACAAAGCGCAGGCAAAGTACCCATCGACCTAGAAACATTGAAAGTTGATTTAATGAGCTTTTCTGGTCATAAAATATATGGTCCAAAAGGTATTGGCGCACTTTACGTTCGTCGTAAACCAAGAATTCGTATCGAAGCCCAAATGCACGGTGGTGGACATGAACGTGGGATGCGTTCTGGTACATTAGCGACGCATCAAATTGTTGGGATGGGTGAGGCTTTTCGTATTGCTAAAGAAGAAATGGCAACTGAAAACGATCGTTTATTAATGATGCGTAATCATCTCTATGATGGTTTTAAAGACATGGAAGAAGTTTATGTTAACGGAGATTTAGAAAAACGTATCGCTGGTAATCTAAACATCAGTTTTAACTACGTCGAAGGTGAGAGTTTAATGATGTCACTTAAAGGTATTGCGGTATCGTCAGGTTCAGCATGTACCAGCGCATCATTAGAGCCAAGCTATGTGTTACGTGCTTTAGGGCGTAATGATGAGTTAGCACATAGCTCACTGCGTTTTACTATTGGTCGCTTTACTACCATGGAAGAAGTGGACTACGCGATTGAAAATACTCGCGCAGCAGTGGAAAAATTACGTGAATTGTCACCATTATGGGACATGTACAAAGACGGTATCGACTTGAGTTCGGTTGAATGGGCCGCACATTAATATTATATAAGCAAAGGAATAAGAGACATGGCATACAGTGAAAAAGTAATAGACCATTACGAAAACCCTCGTAACGTGGGCGCAATGGATAAAGACGCATCAAATGTTGGCACAGGCATGGTCGGCGCACCTGCCTGTGGCGATGTAATGAAGCTACAAATAAAAGTTGGTTCAGATGGCATTATCGAAGATGCAAAGTTCAAAACTTATGGTTGTGGTTCTGCGATTGCATCATCAAGCCTATTAACCGAGTGGGTTAAGGGAAAATCTTTGGATGAAGTTCAAGCAATTAAGAACACTGACATTGCTGATGAACTTGAGCTACCACCTGTAAAAGTTCACTGCTCTGTTCTTGCAGAAGATGCAATCAAAGCAGCGGTAGCTGATTTTCAGAGCAAGCAGTAGTTAGTAGTAAAGATAAGGCGTAGCATGGCAATTACATTTACAGATGTGGCAGCAGATCGCGTTAGCAAATTTTTAGCTGATCGTGGCAAAGGTGTTGGCTTACGCTTAGGCACAAAAACCTATGGTTGTTCTGGTATGGCGTATGTGGTTGAATTTGCAGATGAAATAGAGGATACCGATACGGTATTTGAGGATCACGGTATCAAGATCATTATTGATCCCAAAAGTCTGGTTTACCTAGATGGCACTGAAATGGATTATACGAAAGAAGGTCTAAATGAAGGCTTTAAATTTAATAATCCAAATGAAGATGGTGAGTGTGGTTGTGGTGAGAGCTTTACCGTTTAGTAATACCTGAATAACGCTATATAAATGTACACCCCCCACTTTTTGAATGATAGCTCGTTTTTGTTGTTTAAAAACGATACTAGAATTTATGCAGAGCTCTCATTTTATTCGCCCTGTGGGTTGTTCGTCGCTATCGCTTCGACATTATCTCGCTCTGCTCGGTTCGCTGTTTTTTTTGTGTTATTGATACAAAATCTTGTTCTTCTAGGATAGTTCACAATGCTCGACTTCAAACAAAGCTACTTTGCTTTATTCGATATACCTGAGCAGTATGAAATAAATACATCGGCTTTAGGTGCTCAGTTTCGAGTACTCCAAGCAAAATACCATCCTGATCGTTTTATTAATGCTGATGATAAAGAGCGTCTGTTAGCGGTACAAACAACAGGATTTATTAACGAAGCGAATGAGACGTTAAAGTCATCCCGCCTTCGTGCTCGTTATATGTTAACGCTTAAAGGTGTTGATTTTAATGATGAAATTGATACCACCAGTGATGGTGCTTTTTTGATGCATCAAATGGAAATCCGTGAAGCATTAGAAGATGTCGTCAACGCGGGTGATCCATTAGCACGAGTAGATGATGTTGCTCAAGAAATTAGTGGCGAAGCGGATGCCTTAAAAGATGATTTTGTTGAAAAACTAGAAGCAGGGCAGTTAGTCGAGGCTAAAGAGGCCGTTTTGAAAATGAAATTTTTTGAACGCCTGTGTCAAGAATCTAGACGACTCACTGAAAAGTTAGAAGATGACTTATTCTAATTTCCTAAACCTTAA
>CAYTRF010000255.1:0-3254 GCA_964440065.1 uncultured Cocleimonas sp.
GTAATAAATAATCGCTTCCGCAGGCACAGATAGCGCTTGTTTCGTATTGGTTAACAGCGTGACATCCGCAAACATATTGGGCTTTAACATTTGTTTGGGAGTATCTATTGTAATGCGAACTTTAAGGGTGCGCGTTTTAGGATTTAATTCAGGGTAAATAAAATCAACTTTACCTTTCCATGTTTTACTTGGGAAACCCTGTACTTGAATTTCGGCTTTATTACCTACTTTTACCCATGTGAGCTGATGCTCAAAAACATCAACAATTATCCAAACGCTGGACAAATCAGCAATCGTATAAATCTCTGTACCCGGTGTGATGTACATACCGTTTTTAATACCGATTTGAGTAACAACGCCAGTGTGATTGGCAACAATGGGCACGCGGTTTTGTGCTTTTCCCGTTCGGATAACCTTATCAATAATACTTTGCGGAACATTCAAATCACGAAGCCTAGTTTTTGATGCATTCATTAACGATGCACTTGTCCGCTTGGCAATCACTAAATCTTTTTGTGCTGCCAAAATATCGGGGGAATAAAACTCAAGTAAAGTTTTCCCCTTAGTGACAGGGTCGCCTAATGATTGCGTATATACCTTCTCCACCCAACCGCTGGCACGGGAGTGTATATGGTGCAAGCTATCCTCGTTATAGGTAACGGAGCCAATGGTCTTAATGGTGCGAGAAAGCTCTCTGATTTGTGCTTTTTCAATACGCACGCCCATGTTTTGAGCGGTACTGGCATTGATGGTTATTTTAGGAAAACCATCACCTGAATCATCCATGCCTTGATCATAAACAGGTACTAAATCCATCCCCATCGGAGATTGACCGGGTTCATCGCGACGAAAGTTAGCATCCATTGGGGCTACCCAGTAGAGTATTTTCTTTTCTTTTTTTGGCGTATCTTCTATGGGTTCTTTTAAGACTAAATCCATGCCACATATAGGGCAGTTCGACGCTTCTCCTTTAATAATTTGCGGATGCATCGGGCAAATATAAGTAGGGTCTGAATGGCGTTTTGAATGCTCTAATACTGAATCATTTTTAACATCATTCATGGTGAGCTTATCGCCCCCCATATTCATGCCCATATCCATCGTTGAATCACTACCACTATGACTATGATCAAAACTTTGATCAAATGTTTTACCTGTTACCTTGGCAACTGTTTTGTCATACCACTCCTCACGGGTATTTTGATCATTAAGAAACCAGAATGCTGTGATGGCTAATGAAAAAATGACTAGCAATGAAAATAGTGTGCTGAAGAATTTACGCATTGAATACCCCTAGTGAGTGTGCTTCTTTTTGTTTTTGTGATCGTGTTTTTTATGATCTTGATCCGCGTGACCTTTGTCTTTGTCATCATCTTTCAAGTCTTGAATGAAGTTTACTAAATCCCATATTTGATTTTCATTAAGAACACCTTGCCATCCAGGCATTGCTCCTCTGCCATTGGCGATCTTCCAAGCAAAATCACCATCAGGGAGTCCGCCTGACATGGCTTTTAAATTAGTTGGTTTAGGTTTTAAAGACCCTGCAGCAGGCCCATCTCCCTTGGCACTAGCACCGTGGCATGATGCACAGTAATTAGCGTATGTTTCCTTACCACGAATAATTGATGCATCATCTGGTTTAACAGGATTCACTCTTGAGGAGGCCTCTTTAGGCGACATCCAATGTGCGCCTACACCGTGTTCGTGAACACCTGTATCAGCTTTGCCATGGCCGCCCTTGTGATTGCCTTCAGCTATTACCGCTGACATGCTCATTGAGGCAAGCAAAGTACCCAGCATTAGAATGTTTGATATTTTTTTCATTTTAAATTCCCGTTAAAGTCTTCGTTAAAAGAGTCTTTTTTATTTATACATGGCGAACAACTAAAAATGCTGTCGCTTTTAAACAATAAATAGTTGCACTAGAAAAAAGTGCGAAAGAGAATTAAACGAGTGGAGGAGGTGTATTAATGGGCAATACGAGTTTCGATAAAGGAATAAAGGCAATCACAAGTGGCCTAAAGAGTGCCACCTTTTGAATCGCAGGGGATTCAGTTGAAATAGAAAAAGGTGAGAAGTGGTAAGTACAATCCGAAATACATTCTAGTGAACAACAAGCCATGTCATCACTCGGCATAGAATCACCATCAGCATTCGAAGATTGCATCATTTGTACTGAACCCATGGACATATCCATGCCACATGCTGCTTGTGCAGAAGCAGGTGCAATAAAGGCGTTAAGTGCCAAAATAAGTATTAGAATACGAACCATCATCTGAGTATACGTTATTTGCATTCTTCCAGATGCAATTTTTTATGTTAAAAAGCAGCAGTTTAGTTACAATACCGCACCATCACTTATTAGATACATCAAAAAGTCACTTTATGGATATTATTCAAGCCATTATTCTCGGTATTATCGAAGGCATCACTGAGTTTTTACCTATTTCGTCTACAGGTCATTTAATTATTGCTAGTGAATTAATGGGCTTGTCACGAAACAAAGAAAACACCGCTTTTGAAATCATTATCCAACTCTCTGCAATTCTTGCCGTAATCGCAAATTATAAAGATAAATTCCACCCTAAACATTTTGATTTATGGGTGAAAATATTTATTGCCTTTTTACCACTAGCAGCAATTGGTTTTTTATTCAAAGATCAAATCCTTATGCTCTTTTCAGTAAAAATAGTTGCCATAATGTTCATTGTCGGTGGCATTATATTTTTAATAATTGAATATTTCCAAAAGAACTCTCAACCAAAAACATCGAATGTTGAAGATATTAGTTACAAACAAGCGGCTCTAATTGGCGTTGCTCAAACCTTTGCATTAATCCCCGGTACCAGTAGAGCAGGCTCGTCTATTGTCGGTGCTTTGTTAGTGGGGCTTAGTCGTAAGGCCAGTGCTGAGTTTTCTTTTTTATTGGCACTACCTGTTATGGCAACAACCAGTGGCTATCAACTACTAACTAATTACAAAAGTTTTAGTAACGATGGCTTGATAATCTTAGCCGTTGGTTTTGTGGTTTCATTTATCGTCGCTTATTTTACAATGAAGCTTTTCCTACGCTTTTTAGAGAAGTTTACTTTTGTAGGCTTTGGCATTTATCGAATTATATTTGGTACGATATTGCTCTACATGCTTTACACAGGTGCGATTAGTTCAACTGTTCATGTATGAGGGGTTTTTAGGTACGTAGTTGCCATTTTTCTTAATATAGTACACCCCCCCACTTTTCTCTGTTTTTTTGC
>CAYTRF010000256.1:0-3191 GCA_964440065.1 uncultured Cocleimonas sp.
TAATATGTACTTTCTGCCCTCACCTTCTGGGATACAAGTGCTTGGGAATTATCCGAGCGAAGAAGAAGGTGGGAAAATCGATGCAACCATCCATGGATCACCCATGGCTTTATTAGCCCTCAGCACATCTCAGAACGCAGGCGAAACCCTACTTAAAAGCGAAGTTGAAATTGATGGTGATATGCGTGTGGCGGAAAAGTTTAGCCAAATATTACGTGAAGTGGATATTGATTGGGAAGAGCTATTGTCTAAGCTAGTCGGTGACATTGTGGCTCATCAAGCAGGGCAAGCAACGCGCAGTATATCTAGCTGGTTTAAAGAAACCGGTGATGCCATGAAAATGAATACGGCTGAGTACCTAAGCGAGGAATCCAAACTAACGCCTGCCAGTGCTGAAGTGAGTCATTACATGAATCAAATTGATGAGTTGCGCATGGGTGTTGATCGTTTAGAAGCTCGTATAAAAAACCTGACCGAGCCTGAAAAGGATAACTAAAACAATAATGAATTTCTTTTCACAGATAGCTCGCTTATTTGAAATAAACCGCATTCTAATTCGTCATAATTTGGATGAAATAATCTTTGCCATTCCTGCTTTTCGTCCCTTGCGTTTTATTTATCATATTTCACCGTGGAATTGGGATAAGAAGAAAAGAACTAATAGAGCACCTCGCCCTGTTCGCATTCGCAGAGCATTAGAAGATTTAGGCCCCGTTTTCGTTAAGTTTGGGCAAGTTCTTTCAACACGCCGTGATATGTTGCCTGATGATTTAGCAACCGAATTAGCAAAGCTACAAGATGATGTACCGCCGTTCTCAGGCGTAGAATCGCGCAAGATAATAGAAAAATCTTTAAAAAAACCCGTATCAGAACTCTTCAAAACTTTTGATGAAACACCACTCGCATCAGCCTCCATCGCACAGGTACACACCGCCACGTTACACAGTGGGCAAGAAGCTATTGTAAAAGTCGTGCGCCCCGGTATCGAACACACCATTCGCCATGATATTGATTTGATGTTGTTCATAGCCAAGATGGTGGAACGCTTTGCGAAAATCGGCAAACGTCTGCGCCCTATCGAGGTGGTACAAGATTACGAAAAAGTCATTTTTGATGAGCTAGATTTAGGGCGAGAAGCTGCTAATGCCAGTCAGCTTCGACGCAACCATGAAAACTCTCCTGATCTTTATGTACCTGATGTTTACTGGGATTATTGCAGCCAAGAAGTGATGGTCATGGAGCGAATCCATGGAATACCTGTCGGCAATACTCAAGCATTAATCGACAAAGGCATCAATATGAAAGTGCTGGGCGAGCGCGGTGTTGAGATTTTCTTTACCCAAGTTTTCACCCATAATTTTTTCCATGCAGACATGCACCCTGGCAATATTTTTATCGATGAAAGCAACCCTAGTAATCCAAAATACATCGCCGTTGATTTTGGCATTATGGGGACATTAGAAGAACAAGATCAACGTTACTTAGCCGAGAACCTACACGCCTTTTTTAATCGTGATTATAAACGTGTAGCAGAAGCCCATATTGAATCAGGCTGGGTTCCCGCTGAAACCAAAGCCAGTGAATTTGAAGCAGCCATTCGCACCGTTTGTGAGCCTATTTTCCAATTACCCATTAAAGAAATATCTTACGGAAAACTGTTACTACGCCTTTTTCAAACAGCACAACGCTTTAATATGGAAGTGCAACCACAACTGGTGTTACTCCAAAAAACCTTGTTAAACATAGAAGGAATGGGTCGCGAGTTATACCCTGATTTAGATTTATGGGTAACAGCAAAACCTTTCTTACAACGCTGGATGGACGAGCAAGCAGGAATACGTTCTTTATTAAAAGGAGCTAAAACCAACCTGCCAAAACTGATTGAGCAAATGCCTCATATGCCTGTGATGATCAATGATTTGATTAAACAAGCGCATGACAGACAGCTCAATATGCAGATGGAATCAAAGCAGCTGGAACAAATCCGCAAAGAAATTAAAGATGCTAACCGCCGTACCACGTTTACGTTAACAGGTTCTGCCTTATTAATTAGCGCGGTATTATCCAGCACGCCCTTGTCACAAACAGCACTCCCTGTCATTCAAAGCTTATCACCCATTAGTTGGGGCTTAGCGGGGTTAGGCTTAGCCTTGATGGTTTATGGAATAATTAGAAAATAGGTCTTAAAAGTAGTTCTGCTGAGCAGAGTTGAAGTACACCCCCCCACTTTTCGTTGATTTTTACATCTGTTATCGAACAGCTTCTCTTATTATTTCTTTGCTTCAACCACCATCGACACTTTTCACGCTTCATTACCTTTCTTTACTATCCTCTATAGTCCGTACAATCTCAAAAATATTCTATAATTTAAAATGACTGCCCGAAAAAGGATTTTATAAAAATGACCAATAATCTTGTATCTACTGCGTTACCTATTGATGAGCATAAACATAAACTTGAGCTCATACAATTATTCTCAGGTATCTCAAGCAATGTCATTGATAAACTTTCAAGCTTAATGAAGGAAGTTACAGTCAAAAAAAACACGCTAGTTATTACACAAGGTGATACATCACGAAGCCTATTTATTATTAGCACTGGACGTTTAAAAGTTTTTGCTAACGATGAATACGGCAATCAAACCATTTTTACTTTTTTATCCGAAGGGGATTTTTTTGGTGAGCTGAGTCTATTAGATAGTGCGCCACGCTCTGCCTCTGTCATGGCTGTGGATGATTGTAAGTTACTTACTTTGAGTCATCAAAATTTTACTAATATACTGGAAGAGCACTCTGAAATTAGTCAGCCTCTGTTCACAGCATTGACCATGCGCATTCGGCAAATGGATGAAACCATTTGTGATTTAACGTCCAGAGATACTTATGGCAGGCTTGCCCAAACGCTATACAGAGAAGTGAAAAAACAAGAGGACGATAGCCTTGTGACCAAACGTTTAACCCATCAAGACTTAGCTGAAATGATTGGCTCTTCACGTGAAATGGTCAGCCGTATTTTAAAAGATTTACGTATAGGTGAGTATATTAGTATTGATCAAAAACAAATTACTATCTTAAGAAAGTTGCCGCGCCACTGGTAATGAGTAGCACAAGCCATTGATAAAATAAATATAGAAACTGAGACCTTTGCACGAGTCAGTGACGAAAGAAAAATGGGCTAAAATTTTACTGATT
>CAYTRF010000257.1:0-3189 GCA_964440065.1 uncultured Cocleimonas sp.
CGTCTGCACCTTCACGATTATAACGTGCAGCGACTTCAACGGGATCACCTGCATCACGAATATCAACAAAGTTTACGCCTTTAACAACGCGACCGTTATCGACATCAAGACAGGGGATAATACGTTTTGCTAGTGCCATATTTAGTTTAATCCTTCCACATATTTATGAGCTTCGGCTAAATCAATTGCGCCTTCGTAAATTGAACGCCCTAGAATGGTACCTGTAATGCCTGACTTTTCCACTTTGCACAGCTCAATAATATCATCCATATTGGTTACACCACCTGAGGCAATAACTGGGATATTAATGCTCTCAGCTAGCTCGACAGTGGCTTTAATATTCACGCCTTTCATCATCCCATCGCGTGCGATATCGGTATAAACGATAGCGACAACGCCGGCTTCTTCAAATTGTTTAGCAAGATCAATCGCTGAGACAGTAGAAACCTCCGCCCAACCATCGGTTGCTACCATGCCGTTTTTAGCATCAATGCCGACGATAATATGGCCAGGGAATTGCGCACATAAACCCTTTACAAACTCTGGATCTTCAACCGCTTTTGTGCCGATGATGCAGTAGCTTACGCCAGCGTCTAAATACGCTTGAACGGTTTCAGCATCACGTATACCGCCACCAATTTGGATTGGTAAATCAGGGAATTTTTTAGCAATGGCCTCAACCGCAGAGTTGTTAACTGGCTCACCATCAAAAGCGCCGTTAAGATCAACTAAATGCAAGCGTTTTGCACCAGCATCTACCCAGCGTGTGGCGGTATCGACGGGACTATCAGAAAATACGGTGGAATCTTCCATACGACCTTGGCGTAAACGCACACATTGTCCATCTTTTAAATCTATTGCGGGTAGTAATAACATGCTTAACTTTGTCCATTCCAAGTAGTAAAATTCTTTAGAAGTTGTAGCCCATCATCAGCGCTTTTTTCAGGGTGAGCCTGAATAGCAAAAACATTGTCTTTTGCAATGGCAGAAGGGTAACTAATACCAAAATCTGTTTCGCCCGCGATTAAGCTTTTATCGCTAGGGTCGACAAAATAACTGTGTACAAAATAAAAGCGGGCATCCTTTGCTATACCTTTCCATAGCGGATGTTGAATGGAGTGGTTCACCTGATTCCAACCCATTTGTGGTATTTTAAGGCGATTGCCAGCTTCATCTGTTGCCCCAATGTGATCGGTAAAGTGCTGAACTGATCCTTTGTAAAGCCCAATACAATCAACGCCACCACCTTCAATACTGTGCTCCATAAGGACTTGCATTCCCATGCAAACGCCTAGAAATGGCTTTGTGGTTGAAACTTCTTTGACGACCTCGACAAGATCACGTTTATGCAACTCACTCATGCAATCGCGCGCCGCACCTTGCCCCGGGAAGACGATGCGATCCGCTTTGAGTATCTCATCGGGATTCGATGTGATAATGACTTTTTCGTCGGTAACATGCTGGAGTGCTTTGTTAACAGAATGTAAATTTCCCATACTGTAATCAATAATTGCTAACACGGCTTTTTCCTAGATTAAGAGTTGGAATTACTTCTTTAGATAGTAGTTTAAAGAGTGCCTTTAGTAGAAGGAATCGCTCCTTCAGAGCGATCATCACGTTCAACTGCCATGCGAAGTGCACGTCCAAATGCTTTGAAAATTGTCTCAGCGATATGGTGCGCATTGCGTCCGCGCAAATTATCCAAGTGCAGGCTCACTAAAGCATGGTTTACAAAGCCTTGGAAAAATTCGTGGAATAGGTCCGTGTCAAATTTACCAATCATGGCACGTTTATAGTCAACGGTGTCTTCAAGATGGGGGCGGCCAGAAAAATCAATCACGACGCGCGATAGTGCTTCGTCCAAGGGTACATAAGCGTGACCATAACGACGAATACCTTTTTTATCGCCAATGGCTTTTGTAAAGGCTTGACCCAGTGTAATTCCAATATCTTCAACCGTGTGATGGTCATCTATTTGAATATCACCATTGGCTTCGATTTCAATATCAATCATGCCGTGCAGGGCGATTTGCTGGATCATATGTTCAAGAAATGGTACATCAGTTTTGAAACGAGCTTTACCTGTGCCATCTAAATTAATGGAAACAGAAATTTGAGTCTCTAAAGTATCACGAGTGATAGTAGCGGTGCGGTCAGTCATATTGTCTTATTACTTAAATCTAAGCGGGGGGGCAATAATAACATATTGCAACTAGATGTAACCTTAAGAAAATGGATAGTTATTAGAAGGCCTTTGCACGGATATGAATATGAAATGGGATAATGTTTATTTTGCCATTTCTGTTCGCCATATTGATTGTTCGCTATATTCTCCGTTCGCCATATTCTCGTGCAAGGATTTCATTAAAACACACTTACTAATAATATTTTGATAGAATCGGATATCAATGCATGAGGACGATAAAGATGAATCTAGAACAAGCACGTTTCAATATGATTGAACAACAGGTTCGCCCGTGGTCAGTTCTGGATAATACCGTTCTTCAAACCATGGGGGATATTCCACGCGATATTTTTGTTCCTGATTCATTAAAATCACTTGCCTATGCGGATATTGAAGTTCCTATGGAGCATGGCGAGTCGATGATGCATCCTCGTGTAGAAGGCAGAGTACTTCAAGAACTTGAGATTGATATTAATGATGAATGTTTAGAAGTTGGTACGGGTAGTGGTTATCTAACGGCTTGTATGGCAACCATGGCTAAGCACGTTGACAGTATAGATATCCATGATGATTTTTTACAAAGTGCTGGCGATAGACTTGAACAGATTAATATTTCAAATGTCAATTTAGATAATAAAGATGCTTTAACGCTTCAAACGTCAAAAAAATATGATGCTATTGCGGTAACAGGGTCGCTTCCTAATTATTTACCGGTGTTTGAAAATTTGTTAAAATCAGGTGGAAGATTATTTATTGTTATTGGCTCAGGAAAAGCGATGCATGCGATAAAAGTGTCGTATGACAATGGAAAATTGATTCGAACCAATCTATTTGAAACAAAACTAACACCTTTAGTTGGCACAGAGCCAAAATCTACGTTTTCCTTTTAAAGCCATTATTAAAAGTACACCCCCCCACTTTTCTTCATTTTTTTACATAAATGAATATTAAGGGACCTCTGATCAAGTCTAATTATTTTTAGCTTGCTAAAACTGCCGATATTT
>CAYTRF010000258.1:0-3162 GCA_964440065.1 uncultured Cocleimonas sp.
GATGTTGTGGATCCATATTGGCTTGAATTTTAAACACAAAGCCAGTGAAGTCTTTTTCATCTGGTTTAACGTCACGTGTTTTAGTCATGCGGCTTTGTGGTGGTGGTGAGAACTTAACAAAACCAGACAATAATTCAGCCACACCAAAGTTATTAATCGCAGAGCCAAAATAAACAGGGGTTAATTCGCCTCTTAAATAGGCATCAAGATCAAATGGATGACTTGCCCCTTGGACTAACTCAACTTCTTCGCGTAACTCATCTGCTTGAGTACCCAATAATTCTTCCAAACGTGGATTATCCAAGCCTTCAATGATTTCACCTTCAAGGATTTTGCCATCGTGTTGAGGGTCGTATAAATGCACCGTATCATTGTGAATATGGTAAACACCCTTTAAGCGTTTACCCATTCCGATAGGCCATGTGACGGGCGAACAGTTGATTTTTAAAACACTTTCAACTTCGTCTAATAGATCAATCGGGTCGCGACCTTCACGATCCAACTTATTGATGAACGTCATTATTGGTGTATCACGCAGACGACAAACTTCCATCAACTTGATCGTTCTGGTTTCTACACCTTTAGCAACGTCAATTACCATTAAGGCAGAATCAACTGCGGTTAGGGTGCGGTAGGTATCTTCCGAGAAATCTTCGTGACCGGGCGTATCCAATAAATTAATAATGGGATCGGGGTCGCTGGGTTTTAGCTTATCGTGCTTGTAAGGAAACTGCATCACCGATGAAGTCACCGAAATACCACGTTCTTTTTCCATCGTCATCCAATCGGATGTGGCATGGCGTGCTGCTTTTCGTCCCTTTACAGAGCCTGCAACCTGAATTGCACCACCGAATAATAATAGCTTTTCGGTGATGGTGGTTTTACCCGCATCGGGATGCGAGATAATCGCAAAGGTACGACGTCGGGCAGTTTCTTCTGCGTGAGTAGCCATTTATTTTGGAAGACCTATAACTAAAGCTTCGAGTAAGGCTTTTTGAGCATGTAAGCGGTTTTCTGCTTCATCCCAAACCACGCTTTGTGGGCCATCAATTACATCAGCACTCACTTCTTCTTCTCGATGTGCTGGTAAACAGTGCATAAAGATTGCATTTTTATCAGCTTTTGCCATTACAGTAGAATTCACCATGAAATCTTTAAAGGCTTTTTCACGAATTTTCTGTTCGTCTTCCTGTCCCATACTTGCCCAAACATCTGTTGTGATTAGATCAACATCCGAAACAGCCTCATTTATGTCATGGAAAAGCGTCACGTAATCACTTAACTTATCCATTAATTTAGCGTTCGGTTCGTAACCTTTTGGGCAAGCGATATTTAAATGGAAACCAAACTGCTTAGCGGCATTCATCCATGAGTGACACATATTATTGCCATCACCGACATAAGTGGCCGTTTTTCCAGCGATACTTCCACGGTGTTCGATATAGGTCATCATATCAGCCAATAATTGACAGGGATGAAAGTCATCTGTTAGTGCATTAATAACTGGAACACTAGAATGTGCTGCAAAATTTTCAACCACATCGTGTCCAAAGGTACGAATCATTACGATATCAACCATGCTAGAAATAACACGAGCGCTATCTTCTATAGGTTCACCACGACCTAACTGAGTATCGCGTGATGATAAGAACATCGCTTGCCCACCCAATTGATTCATGCCTGCTTCAAAAGAGACACGTGTGCGAGTTGATGATTTTTCGAAAATCATCGCTAAGGTCATGTTTTTAAGTGGCTCGTATATCTCGCCAGCTTTAAATGCTTTTTTCATTTCAATGGCGCGTGCTAATAGTGCTTGTAACTCATCACGGCTAAAGTCCATTAATGTAAGAAAATGTCTTGTTTCTGACATGGTTCTAATCCTGTATAAATTCTTTAATAAGCGGAACGAGTATCTCTACGATGCTGTCTGCTTGTTCTATGGTAATAATCAATGGGGGTAATAAACGAATTGTCTTATCTGCTGTTACATTAATTAATAATTGTTTTTCTAAGGCTTTGCCTACTAATTCGGTACAGTTTTTTGATAGCTCAATACCAATCATTAATCCGTGACCCCGAATGTCTATGATGCCATCAATGCCTTTTAGTTCTGCCCTAAACTTCTTTAATAAGTAATTTCCTACTTGAGAGGCATTTTCTACGATGTTTGATTTTTCGATTACATCTAAAACCGTTAGTGCCGCACGAGTTGCTAGTGGATTGCCACCAAATGTAGAACCGTGAGTTCCTGGTGAAAATACCTCGGATGCTTTGCCTGCCGCTAAACATGCTCCTATGGGGACACCATTGCCTAAAGCTTTTGCTAAAGTCATTACATCAGGTTTACTGTTATCATCATGCTGATGAGCAAACCACTTACCTGTTCTACCAACGCCAGTTTGGATTTCATCGAGCATCATTAACCAGTTATTATCATCACAAATTTGACGAATCTGGCTGAGATAATCACTGTCTGGAATATTCACACCACCTTCACCTTGAACAGGTTCAATTAAGATAGCAACGATGTCAGAATTATTCTCAGCCACTTTTTTGATGGCACCAATGTCATTGTAATTAACACGCACAAAGCCAGAAACTAACGGTGAAAATCCCGCTTGAATCTTGCGGTTACCACTTGCTGAAAGTGTCGCCAAAGTACGTCCGTGAAAACTATCCCCGGCAACAATGATATTCGGATTCTCTACACTTTGTTGTTTACCATAAAGACGGGCTAGTTTGATAGCTGCTTCATTTGCTTCAGCACCAGAGTTACTAAAGAAAACCTTATCCATTTTTGCAAGCCTGCAAAGTTTCTCGCCCAACTCAATTTGGTGTTGAATTTGATAAATATTTGAGGTGTGAACCAATGTACGCGCTTGTTCACAAATGGCTTCGGTAACATCAGGATGAGCATGCCCTAGGCCGCATACCGCTACACCAGCTAAGGCATCAAGGTATTCCTTACCATCTGCATCTGTAAGATAAATACCTTTTCCGCTTACAAACGTAACAGGAAGAGGGGCGTAAGTTGTCATTAACGAATTTGACACAGTAGTTATTACCTTAAAATCATAAACAACAAAAGGGCAGCGAAGCTACCCTTTTGTGGAAAAAACGAGCAATTATGCCTTTTTTTATTTTTTTGTCAATTCGTTGGTG
>CAYTRF010000259.1:0-3141 GCA_964440065.1 uncultured Cocleimonas sp.
TATGCCACTGAGAAATGACTTGCAAATAGCAGGGGAGGTGCCAAATAGATAAGGAATTAGCCAACCATAGCGTTGGATATTTCGGGTCATTCCCATATAGCGTTCGCTGATAAAATCTTGCAGGTTTTTATCTTGCTCACCTTCCATTTTTTGGAAAGCAGGCCAAAAATCAACAGGAACAGAGTAGTTAAAATGAACTCCCGCAATTACCTGCATCATCTTGCCATAGCGTTCCGCTAAGCCTTGTCGATAGACTGACTTCATCTTGCCTGCATTGCTAGAGCCATAATGCGCGATGGTTATATCTTCTTCGCCACGAATCACACAGGGCATACTGGTCGTCCAAAGCAATTCATTGTCTAACTTTTGATACACAAAAGTTTCGACATCCAATAAAAAATCGAGCGACTTATAAGCACGGTCGCAAGGTGGCGTGATGAGTTCTAAAAGTGATTCGGCATAGTCGGTAGTAATCCATTCGTTTTTAAGTGCTGAGCCTAAAGACCTTGGATGGGATTTAGTTGAAATATTACCTTTCGTGTTTACGCGCAGGCTTTCTTTTTCTAAACCAGTGAGTGATTTTATTAATAACCTAGCAAAATTATTTTTTTCTATATTACTAAGTCGTTGTTCTAATAATGACATATTGCGATCACGCCTGTTCTTATCCTGACAAAGACGTGAAAATAGCGTTAATTCGCCTGCATAGCAAGAACCAGTACGGATAAATAAATCCATGCTGCCAAATGTATCCAAATAGCACGCTTATAACGTTCGATTAACTCAAGGGGATGAATACTGCTTAATATAAAAGGACGACCATCTTCTGGATATGAAACCACGTGCGTAGCAGGTTGTTGATAGCGATATTCCAATTCGGCATCAACTTGTCTTTGTGCAGCATCTTTAGCAGACGCCATTTCTGCACCATCTATTTTACCGTTGTTGTCTTTGTCAAAATAATCAAGGAAATGGTATTGGTCTTTTTTCCATTCGACAATTTTAGAGAGAACATGGCCCTCTCTTTCATATTCGGTGGCATGCTTTTTTAAGGTTTCTAATTGCCCTAGTGCATAGATGGTTTCCCCAGGGTAGATAGCATAGTAGCTGTGATTGTTATAACTATAACGTGGCGTAATAACTTCAGCCTCTCTTGGATCAATAGTGCATCGACCATTGCCATCATCAAGTATAAAACCAGCACCACTTCCACGAAAAAAATCACGGTAAAAATAATCATGGAACCATACCATCGGCGGTAGCTCCCAATTTAAACTTCTAACAACTTCGCCATCGTAAAGAGACACCTTACCTTCGAGTTCTACATATCCCTGTGCAGCGGAATCCAGCCCTGTCGTTAGGGTATCCTCGATTAATCGTACACGCCTAAAAAGAGAAATTGCCCAAGCTAAGCTAAGGATGGCTAAAACCACCATCATGGTTGCTTTTTCAGTACGCATATCACTTGGAAATAGGAATATCGCAACAAATAGCAATAAGTACTTCCATGAACTTATGAAGTGAATTATCAGCCCTTTAAATCTGACCCACATGGAATTTATTGATAGCTACGGATTAGGATTGAAAACTAGCAGCGATACTGACATCTTCAAGCTGTTGTTTTTGAAAACGCATCAATGTTGCTTCGTTAAAGTTGAAAACATTGGCAATGATATTATCAGGGAATTGCTGAATGCGCGTATTGCTCATCGCGGCGGTATCATTATAAAACTCACGACGATCAGAAATACTTTCTTCTAGCGTACTGATACGCGTTTGTAAGCGTAAAAATGCATCGCTAGCTTTTAGTTCTGGGTAGTTTTCTGCAACGGCAAATAAGCCATTTAAGCTAGTTTCCAATTGAATTTCCGCACCACCAAGCTGGGCTAAGTCTTTTGATTTTAATGCTGACTCAACTAAATTACGTGCTTTAATGACTTTTTCTAATGTCTCTTGCTCATAAGTCATGTGCTGTTGACACGTCTCAATCAACTTTGGTAGTTCACTATTGCGTTGTTTAAGCAACACATCAATATTACTCCACGATTTTTCAGTATTGTTTTTTAGGGTTACTAACTGATTAAAAATAGCAACACCCCAAAAAATGGGAGCAAAAATTAGCGTAAGAAAAATAATAAGTCCGAAACTCATTTGATCACCCTTATTTTTATTTATTAGAAACTCATTTTATCAGGATGGTGATGAGCTTACTATTTTCTCAGATAAATGGTTAAACCGTTGTGTAACAAGGGGTAAAGTGTTTAATCATCGTCCAGCTAATAAGCGTTTTTTGTCATATAATTATTATCTATCCTATAAATTACGAATAATCTTTATTCCTTACACTTATGAAAACTATAAAAACTTATTTAGCTTCTTTATTTTGCCTGACCATTATTTCTTTTAATGCAAGCGCCGATCAAATGTTTACTATGGATCAAATCACAAGCTCTGTGCAAAATGACTATCAAGCTCAGTTAAATAAAAAAACTAGACCACTGAGAAAGAAAAAAGCACGACCATCTCGTCGTGCAAAAGTCCCAGCAGATTGGGCGGCACTTTTACAAGATAAGAACTCACAAAGAAAGCCCGTGCAAAAAAAACCAATGCAGCAACAAAGAGCTGTTGCACAAAGAAAAACAACACCTCGCCCTCGTTATGTACCGCCACAGGCGAAACCTAACCCTGTAAAGCCCCCTATACCACATCAAGACAGTTTATTTGGTGCGGCCTCTAGCGGTAGTGTTCAAAGGATTGCTCAATTATTAAAGCAGGGTGTCAATGTCAATGTAGCCAATCCAGAAAGGGAAACTGCGCTACATATGGCTGCGGCAAAAGGACACTATTCAGCCGTAATATACTTAATAAATCATGGTGCTAATATTCATGCTAGAACCGTTAACAATTGGTTACCTATTCACCATGCCGCCCGCTTTCGCCACGCCAATATTGCTAATTATTTAATTAAACGTGGTTCATCACCACATGCGCGCACTTCCGATGGTTTAAGTGCTATAGATATGGCAAGAACACTTAGGGATCAACGCTTATTAAGGCTCTTTGGTGCTAAATAGTGCCTAGGACAACTCCTAGGAGCCTGTCCGAGAACTAGAAATTGACTGCAAATTCCAGAAACATCAT
>CAYTRF010000260.1:0-3135 GCA_964440065.1 uncultured Cocleimonas sp.
CGAATAAAATGAGTAGCCATGCATAAATTCTAGTATCGCTTTTAAACAACAAAAGTGAGCTATCATTCAAAAGTGGGGAGTGTTGCTTTTGTAGCGCCATCAGCGCACCTTTATTAATTAGATGCCTATAGTGACACACATTTTAAACAGATAACTCATTATGCACAGCCATGACTCTTTGTTATGATTAATTGAAAGGTCGTTGACCATGTCACTGAAGTAGCCCTCTATAGATGAAAAAAACAGGTCGTAAATTCCGTAAAATTATTGCTCTTGGCGTTTTCTTGGCAATGCTGTTATTACTGCTTTTTATATTTTCTGCAACGCGTAGTGCTTTGGATTTATGGGAGCGTTTACAGGGCTTACCCGAAGCACTCTTCTATACTTATTCTGCTTTAATTATTGCCTTTGTACTCTTCAGTTTTTGGATGGTTTACAAGTTATTACGACCGATTAAAACCGATTCAGAAGACGCTTTTGAAAAAGAGTTTTCTGAGGAGAACATCCTTAAAGAACTTGATCATGTTGAAGAGACGGGGATGAACACTGTCGAGCTTCGCCGTGAGATTGAAACTCTTCAAGAACGCAAAGCTTCGGGCACTATTTATGTGGCGTTGTTTGGTGATGTTAGCACGGGAAAATCTTCTATCATTAAAGCTCTTTTACCCAGTGCTGAAACCCGTATTGATATTAATGTACGTGGTGGTTCGACTCAGGATATTAATCAATACACATGGAAAAGCACCTCCGGTGATAAGTTGGTTTTAACGGATTTGCCAGGGCGCAATGAGGCGGATGGATCACTTAATCAAATGGCGCGGGATGAAGCGGTACGGGCGCAAATTGTGGTGTACGTCACTGATTCTGATTTGTCGCGAAGTCAGTTTGACGATATTCAACAATTACAAAGTTTCGGCAAGCCTTTAGTGGTCGCGTTAAATAAAAGTGACCGTTTTAATGATGAAGAAAAAGAGTTGATTCAACAGCGTTTTTCAGATGTTTTTGAAGCCAATAAACCATCACAACTTAAACAAGTTTTTGTGCAATCTGGTGGTGAAGAAGAGATTGTTAAAATCTATCCTGATGGGCGTGAAGAGAAAGTGATACGCGAAAGAAAAGCTGATGTATCCGCTTTAGCAGAGGCTTTGCAAGATGAAATTGATGCCCAAAGCGATGTGCTTGAAACGTTGCGCGATGCCAGTGTTTTTGTCTTAGTAAAGCAAAAGCTTGATACCGCTAAAGATGAGTTTAGAGTAGAAAAAGCGGAAGCTATAGTAAAAAGTTCTACCAGAAAAGCGGTATTTGGGGCGCTTGCCTCAATTAGTCCAGGGTCTGATTTAGTCATTCAAGGCGTGTTAGGTACGCAAATGGTTAAAGGCTTATGCCAGCTTTATAATGTGCCTGTTAAACAACTGGATATCGATCAGTTTCTAAATTTTAGCTCAGGTCAAATGAAAAATAGTGTGCCGTTACTGCTGGCTGTTGCAGGTAATGGCATGAAGGCTTTTCCTGGAATTGGCACCGTGACAGGGGGCTTAACCCATGCGGTTGCCTATGGGTTGATATTTGATGCGCTGGGTCATGCTGTTATTAAAACGCTACAACATCGGGGTAAGCTAAAAGCTGCGCCTGCTGCTATTACTTTTAAGGAGATGCTTAGTGAAAATCTTGAAGCGCGCGCAAAGTTATTTGCCAAGCTGGTTTTCGACAACAATACTAAGAACAACAAAAACGACAACAACAAATAGTGATGATACGTTAAACTCAGAAACAGAGAATACGTTATTGATTGATGATAATAGTGATATGGATAAAGGCGACTCAAATCTAAATTTAGCCAAAGAAAGTCTAAGCCAGCTCTTAGATGACTCACGGGTGCCTGATTCTGTGCGCGATGTCTTGCGCGATGAATACAAGCAATTGCGAACCATGTTGGATAAGTTAGAGCATGGTCACTTACACATCGCGGTATTTGGGCGGGTCAGTGTGGGTAAATCATCCGTTTTAAATGCCTTGCTGGGAAAAGACACCTTTAGTGTCAGTATTCTACATGGCGAAACAAAAACCGAAGGGATTGCCGAATGGCAGGAAGTCGATGCCGGTGGTGTTTACCTAATTGATACACCGGGCATTAATGAAATTGACGGTGAAGAGCGCGAAAAATTGGCGCACGAAGTCGCTTCGCGTTCTGATTTATTATTATTCGTGGTTGATAGTGATTTAACCGATGTTGAGTTAAACGCTTTAAAAATGGTCGCTGATACTCAGCGTCCAATTATTTTAGTGGTCAATAAAGCGGATCAATACAATGAAGATGAAGTGTTACAACTTCGTACTATTATTCGTAAAAGAGTAAAAGGCATTATTGCACCAGAAAACATTGTTTTTAGTGCTGCATCACCCAGTAAACAAACAGTTGTTTATGTGGATGAAGATGGTAATGAAAATGAAACAGTACGTCAGCGTCCTGTGGATATCATTAATTTAAAAGCACGTCTGTGGGATATTATCGAAGCTGAAGGTAAAACGCTCTCGGCTTTGAATGCTTCATTGTTTGCTGGTAGTCTAAGTGAGCAATTAGGTGAAAAACTGCTGGCAACCCGCAAACAAGTGGGTGAAGAAACCATTCGTATGTATTGTATTGGTAAGGGAGTGGCCGTTGCGCTTAACCCTATCCCTGTTGCTGATTTATTAGCTGCTGCTGCCATTGATATCAGTATGGTGATTCATCTTTCGCGGGTTTATGGCTTGCCAATGAGTAAATCTGAAGCAGGTGACTTAATTAAAACCATAGCGGCTCAAATGCTGGTGATTTATGCTTCGTTTTGGGCGATACACTTTGCATCATCGGCACTTAAAATAGGTACAGGGGGGTTATCAACCGTTGTTACAGGCGTAGCACAGGGCGGGGTTGCTTGGTATAGCACGTTGGTTGTTGGACGTGTAGCCGAGGATTATCTGGCTAAAGGTAAATCGTGGGGTGAAACAGGACCCAAGCTTATCGTTAAGAATATATTAGACAGTCTGGATCGTGACTCAGTAATGAGTGAGGCTAAAGACGAGATTATTAAATACCTAAAAACAGCCAAAAGTTAAACTTAAAGCTTTATTCAATTTTATTCCCTATTTCCTAAT
>CAYTRF010000261.1:0-3134 GCA_964440065.1 uncultured Cocleimonas sp.
GACAGTTTGTGGATTTAAAATGGGGTACTAAAAACCCGATTATGATGCGTGATAGAGAGTTCAGCATGGTTCGTTTGCGTACTTTTGGCACATACAATATCCGCATTGAAGACCCTGCCAAATTCATCCGCGAAATTGTCGGCACAGATGGTCACTTCACTATTGATGAGATCAGTAGTCAGCTTAGAAATTTAATTGTTACTCGTTACACCGATATTCTCGGCAGTGCAGAAATTCCTGTGCTTGATCTTGCGGGTAATCAAGAACAGCTAGGTAACTTACTAACGCAACGCATTGCGCCTGAATTTAGAGACTATGGCTTAGAACTGACTAAGATTTTGGTCGAAAATATCTCATTACCACCTGCTGTTGAAGAGGCTTTAGATAAGCGCACCAGCATGGGCATGATAGGCAACCTCAATAAGTACATCCAATTTGGCGCGGCTGAATCCATGCAAAATGGCACAGGCGGTGGCACAGGCAGTGCTATTGAAATGGGCTTAGGTTTTGCTATGGCGAACAAAATGGCGCATGAATTAGACACACCTCATTCAAATAATCCAGCAAGCGCCCTACCCGCTCCACCACCTTTGCCTGATACCAACTGGCACGTGGCAATTAATCGCCAAAGCATGGGGCCTTATAACCTTTCAGAGCTACAACAACTAGCCACTAGTAGACAAATATCGCAAGGTACTCTAGCGTGGATTGACGGGATGAATCAGTGGCAATCTATTGAGAGTATCGAAGCACTTAATGGTTTGTTTGAGAATGATGATGCCACACCACCTGCTTTACCGAATAGCTAAAGGTTAAACAGGCACTCTTTCGTTGTGAATCAACTTTTTAAGGATAAGCTTTTCGATAACGACACGCGTTTTACGTCATTGAATCATAAGGCCATCAATAACAATCAGGATGACAAGAAAAAGCGCGAAGACTCGCATGTGATTTCACAGGCTCACTTTTCTTGTAAAAACTGTGCTTCCGATTTGGTCTATTCTCCTGCATCGCAAGACTTACTGTGTCGCTCTTGTGGTCATCATTATCCCGTTAACACTTTAGAAGAACCGATACGTGAATATGACTTTAAACAGGCAGTTCAAGAGCTAGCTCGGCTACGACGAACTGGGGATAACGACAATAATATTTTATCCATTATTCAATGCCCTTCTTGTGGCGCAGAATTTAGTTTTAACGAGCATGAACATGCGGGGGATTGCCCCTACTGTGCTACCCCAGTCATTGCAGACACTGCTCATGCACGCTTTATTGTACCTCGCTCATTATTACCTTTTAGGTTTGAAAAAAAGGAAGCTATTGAGATTTTTGATAAATGGATTAGCAGTCGCTGGTTTGCGCCCTCATCCTTAAAAAGTTACAGTAAACGCAATGAAAAACTGGTTGGAATCTACTTACCTTACTGGACTTATGATAGTCAAACCTATAATCAGTATCGTGGTCAACGTGGCATCACGTATTATGACCGTCAAGTTTATTCTACGGTAGTTAATGGAAGACGTGTTCAACGAATTCGAACCGTCGCCAGAATCCGTTGGACACCTGTTGGTGGACACGTGGATTTACATTTTGATGATGTCTTAATCGGCGCAACTAAAACCTTACCTAGAACCATTATTGATCATCTTCAACCTTGGGATTTGGACAACCTAGTTCCCTACTCCGAAGAATATATCAGCGGTTTTCGCAGTGAAATATATCAAGTCACTGTAGATCAAGGCTTTTTACAGGCTGAAAATATTATGGAGAGAAAGATACACCAGTCAGTACGTTCTAATATTGGTGGTGATCATCAGCGTATCTCCTCAGTAAATACACGGCATCAAGATACCAGCTTTAAGCATGTTTTATTACCAGTGTGGTCTGCAGCTTTTAAATATCGCGGTAAAACCTACCGTTATGTGATTAATGGTCGTAATGGAACTATTCAGGGTGAGCGTCCCTATAGCTTCATTAAAATCGGATTTGCGGTGCTCGCCGCAGTAGCAGCTTTATTAGCTATACTTCTTGTTATGGAGTCACAAGGAGCTTTTCATTCGTCCTCTAGTCAGCGCTCCAATCAATATAACCAATACAACGGACAACGCGATAATTTTAACGCACCTCACATGCGCCGTTACAATAATAACTTTAGAATTGAACGGCCAATCACGCCTAGAAAGCATCCTCGTACTAATAATTAATTTCTAAAATAGGTCTCCATCACTTTTAATCGGTACGCCATGAGTACCGCTAATCGCCTACTTTTGTATATCTTTTTTTGCTGATTTAAACTATACGCTATTGCAAACCTATAATAATTAATACAAGTAATCGAAAATGAATAATTTAGAAACCATTGAAATATTCGAAGCGACACGAATTGAGTGTAAAGCTTGGATTAAAAACGCAAACAACATCTTAAATGGGAAAAGTATTGATCATTTAGAGGAGCCTTTTCTCTCAGAAGATTGCCAGTTAGGCCTCTGGATCGAGACCCATTTAAAAGTTGTAATCCAGCATCCCGAATTAATCAATATTAAAGACGCGCATGATAACTGTCACGATACCTACTTTCAGCTTTATAACGAAACACTGAGAATTTATAATCCAAAAACACAGAATGAATTACTTGAATTTCATAACAAGCTAGAAGATGAGACTAAAGAACTGCTACAAGCACTTAATTATGCTGAAAAACTACTTGCTGAGAACCCAAATCAATTCATCCAAATTCTTGATGAAGAAAGTCTTCAAGTAGATACTCCAAATGAACCAATAGAAATAATAGATGAAGACTCTGCTGATATTGATGAAACCCCTCTAGTGGATTCTGCTACCGATATGCCTATGCCCGAAGAAGAAAATGAAAAAAATATTAACGATGAAATAAATGACATAGGCATGACTGTAGAGACAGTATCACAATCATTAACTGAAAAAACTGAAAATCAAAATCTTGCTATAGAGGACCTCAAAAAGGAACTAGACAAATCTGCTAGATTTGAAGAAATAGATAAAAATACTAATGTACAGGTGATGCAGGAAGATCTACTCCAGCAACTAAAAGGACAAGATCTAAAACAAATAAAACTAGAAAAAGATTTAACTCAACAAGAATTACATACACTTGA